>NZ_JBHXFA010000002.1:65598-105686 GCF_042724175.1 Streptomyces sp. NPDC127084 | reverse complement strand
CGCCTGGTGGGGCTGTTGGCCCCGCCGCGCGGCCCCGGCGGGGGGGGGGGCGGGGTGGGGGGCCGCCCCTCTGGCTGTGGGGCGGCCCCGGGCCGCCGCCGCCGCGCCGCCGCGCGGGTCTTACCCCCGGCCGCCCTTCCACGTGTCTGAAGTCGACGGGTCAGCCCGCTACCCGTACGGCGAGCGCGTCGCCGATCTGGTCGGTGGTGCGGGCGGTACCGTCCCGTTCGGCCAGGTCGGCGGCGACGGCTTCCTCGATACGGACGGCCTGGTCCTCGTAGCCGAGGTGGCGCAGGAGGAGTGCGACGGACAGGACCGTGGCCGTGGGGTCGGCCTTGCCCTGGCCGGCGATGTCCGGCGCCGAGCCGTGCACGGGCTCGAACATCGAGGGGTAAGCGCCGGTCGGGTTGATGTTGCCGGACGCGGCCAGGCCGATTCCGCCGGTCACGGCGGCGGCGAGGTCGGTGAGGATGTCACCGAAGAGGTTGTCGGTGACGATGACGTCGAAGCGCTCCGGCTGGGTGACGAGGAAGATCGTCGCCGCGTCGACATGCAGGTAGTCGGTGGTGACCTCGGGGTATTCCTGGGCGACCTGGTTGAAGATCTTCGTCCACATGTGGCCCGCGTGGACGAGGACGTTGTTCTTGTGCACCAGCGTCAGCTTCTTGCGGGGGCGCGCGGCGGCCCGCTCGAACGCGTCACGGACCACCCGTTCGACGCCGTACGCGGTGTTGACGCTGACCTCGGTGGCGACCTCGGCGGGCGTACCGGTGCGCAGCGAGCCGCCGTTGCCGGTGTAGGGGCCTTCGGTGCCCTCGCGGACGACGACGAAGTCGATGTCGGGGCGGCCTGCGAGCGGGGTCGCGGTGTTCGGGAAGAGCTTCGACGGACGCAGGTTGACGTAGTGGTCGAAGGCGAAGCGCAGCTTGAGCAGCAGCCCGCGCTCCAGCACACCGGACGGCACGGACGGGTCGCCGACCGCGCCGAGCAGGATCGCGTCATGCTGCTTGAGCGCCTCGAGCTCCGCGTCCGGAAGGGTTTCTCCGGTTCGGTGCCAGCGCTGGGCGCCGAGGTCGTACTCCCTGGTCTCAAGCTTCACATCGTCAGGGAGTACGGCCGTGAGGACCTTGAGGCCCTGGGACACGACCTCCTGGCCGATGCCGTCACCGGGAATCACTGCGAGATTGAGGCTGCGAGACATACCGGCACCGTACTCCCCGTCCCAGCGAATGACACGCTTTGTCCATCATGCGGACGAGCTTTTCGGGACGCCACTGCTGCCGGTCGCTGCTGCTGTCGGTACCGGTGCACGCGCACGTCGCACCGGCCCCTCCTGCCACACGGCGGAGGTCCACGGTGGGGGCAGGGGGCGGCCGGTGCGGCTGCCTTGTCTTCCTGACGGTGGCTCAGTGGCCGGTCTGGCCGCCGTTGTCACGGCGGTCAAGGGCGCGCTGGAGGGCAGCGGCGGCGTTCTTGCGGTCGGCTTCGGTCACACGGGGGGTGTGGCGGACACGGCGGCGGAGGGTCGTCTCGGACATGGTGGTCGACTCCTTGAGATCGAGAGCCGTACGGAACCGCACGGCATATCTGCGAGGGGCCGGAAGGGGCGGGGAGCGCGGGCCGCAGGGGTTTCCTGCATCGGGGCACCGGCTCGCGACCGCCATTCGCTGGATCGAGCGAGACGTTCGGCTCCTACAAAAGTAAGGGAGCCCGGTCGCCATGTCTCTACAGTTAGTCGGACTTCCTACTATCTGAGACGCGCCAATGAATCAGCGCAGCTCAGAGGCCTGGAGCCGCTAGGCCGAACGCATCGGCACAGGTCACCGGGTCAGGCGGACGGCGCACGGAGACCGCCGAGCCGTCCGGATCCCGCCGCCCGCCCCAGGGCCGGCACAGGGCCATGGCCCGGCGCGGGTCGTGGCCCCGGCGCGGGTCGTGGTCGTGTCCGGCGAATCCCGCCTGGCCCGCGACTCCCCCAGTGCTACTCCCCCCGCTGACACGGGCGGACCCTCAGAAGGTGCCCCCAGCACGCGCTCCCCTGGCTTCTCCCCCTGCTGTCGCGGGGACCCCCAGGAGTGCCCCCACACTGCGGTGCCAGCCAAGGGATACCCCACGGATGCGCCTACGTCGCGGTGACCTTCTCCAGGTACGCCGCCATCCGGCCCACCCAGGCGGTGAACTCCTCGCGGCTGTGTGCCTGCGCCCCGCACAGCGCGGCGGCCTGCGGATCCGTGAGCCGGTGCGGTCCCGCCTCGTCCAGCAACCGGTGCATGTCCCGCATGACGGACGCGAGCCGCCGGGCGTCGGCGTGGTCGATGGCGTCGACCCCGTGGCCGGGGCCGAGTGTCGTGGAACCGGGCATGGTGTGCCTCCTCGGCGCGGCCCCCCTGCCTTCCCCAGCAGCCTAAGCCCGGTGAACGTGAGCCGCCCCCGGCCGGTACGGGGGGATCCGGCAGGGGGCGGGGTTCACGAGGGCCTCGGTCCGTTGCGTCCCGGGGCCCGGCGGGCGGGTGTCAGCCCATGTGGGGGTACGTGTAGTCGGTCGGCGGGACCAGCGTCTCCTTGATCGCGCGGGTCAGCGTCCAGCGCATCAGGTTCTGCGGGGCACCGGCCTTGTCGTTCGTACCGGAGGCGCGGCCACCGCCGAAGGGCTGCTGGCCGACGACGGCGCCGGTCGACTTGTCGTTGATGTAGAAGTTGCCCGCGGCGTAGCGGAGCTTCTCCATCGCGTCGGCCGCGGCGGCCCGGTCACCGGCGATGACCGAGCCGGTCAGCGCGTACGCGGACACCGACTCCATCTGCGCCAGCATCTCCTCGTACTTCTCGTCCTCGTAGACGTACACGGCGAGGATGGGGCCGAAGTACTCGGTCGTGAAGACCTCGTTCTCCGCGTCGGTGCACTCGATGACGGTCGGGCGGACGAAGTAGCCCACCGAGTCGTCATACGAACCGCCCGCGACGACCGAGCAGCTCGGGTCGGCCTTGGCACGGTCGATGGCGGCCTTGTTCTTGGCGAAGGCGCGCTCGTCGATGACGGCGCCGATGAAGTTCGTCAGATCGGTGACATCGCCCATCCTGATGGCGTCGACCTCGGCGGCGAACTCCTCCTTGAAGCCCGAGTTCCAGATGGAGGCCGGGATGTACGCACGCGAGGACGCGGAGCACTTCTGGCCCTGGAACTCGAAGGAACCGCGGGTCAGCGCTGTCTTCAGGACGGCGCGGTCGGCGCTCGGATGGGCGACGACGAAGTCCTTGCCGCCCGTCTCGCCGACGATCCGCGGGTAGGAACGGTACTTCTCGATGTTGTTGCCGACCGTCTTCCACAGGTGCTGGAAGGTCCTGGTCGAGCCGGTGAAGTGGATACCCGCGAGGTCCGGGTGGTTCAGGGCCACCTCGGACACGGCGATGCCGTCGCCCGTGACCAGGTTGATCACGCCCTTGGGCAGCCCGGCCTCCTCCAGCAGCCGCATCAGCAGCACGGCGGCGTGGGTCTGGGTCGGGGACGGCTTCCAGACCACCACATTGCCCATCAGGGCGGGAGCGGTGGGCAGGTTGCCCGCGATCGCCGTGAAGTTGAACGGGGTGATCGCGTAGACGAAGCCCTCCAGCGGGCGGTGGTCCAGGCGGTTCCACACGCCCGGGGAGTTCGCCGGGGGCTGCTCGGCCAGGATCTGGCGGGCGTAGGCGACATTGAAGCGCCAGAAGTCCACCAGCTCGCAGGGAGTGTCGATCTCGGCCTGCTGGGCGGTCTTCGACTGGCCCAGCATGGTCGAAGCGGCCATCGTCTCGCGCCAGGGGCCGGCCAGCAGCTCGGCGGCGCGCAGGATGATCGCGGCACGGTCGTCGAAGGACATCGCGCGCCACGCCGGGGCGGCGGCGAGCGCGGCGTCGATCGCGTCCTGCGCGTCCTGCTGGGTGGCACCGCGGAAGGTGCCGATGACGGCCTGGTGGTTGTGCGGCTGGACGACCTTGAACTCCTCGCCGCCGCCCATCCGCCGCACACCGTTGATGGTCATCGGGAGGTCGATCGGATTCTCGGCCAGCTCCTTGAGCTTGGCTTCGAGCCGGGCGCGCTCGGGCGAACCGGGGGCGTAGCCCTGGATCGGCTCGTTGACCGGGGCGGGGACCTGGGTCACAGCGTCCATGAGTTCCGTTGCTCCTTTTGAGAGGGGTGGGAGGGCTCGGTACCGGTGCCCTGGGGTCGGATCCGGGTCGGATCCGGATGGGATCCAGGTCAGTCAGTTCTTGGTGATCATCGAGCGCACGAAGAACAGCAGGTTGGCCGGCTTCTCAGCCAGGCGGCGCATGAAGTAGCCGTACCAGTCGGTGCCATACGCCGTGTAGACGCGCATCCGGTGGCCCTCGGCCGCCAGCCGGAGGTGCTCGTCGCCGCGGATGCCGTACAGCATCTGGAACTCGTACTCGTCCAGTTTGCGCCCCGCACGCCGCGCGAGCTCCTGTGCGATCGAGATCAGTCGGGGGTCATGGGACCCGATCATCGGGTACCCCTGTCCCTCCATCAGAATCTTCAGGATGCGGACGTACGCCTTGTCGGTCTCCGTCTTGTCCTGATAAGCGACGGACGCGGGCTCCTTGTACGCGCCCTTCACCACACGTACCCGGCTGCCGGCGGCGGCGAGTCGGCGGGCGTCGGCCTCGGTGCGGAAGAGATACGCCTGGATGACGCAGCCGGTCGCCGGGAAGTCCCTCCGCAGCTCCTCGTGGATCGCGAACATCGAGTCGAGGGTGGTGTGGTCCTCGGCGTCGAGCGTGACGGTGGTGCCGATCTCGGCGGCTGCCTCGACGACCGGGCGGACGTTGGCGAGGGCCAGGTCATGGCCGCCGTCGAGGGACTGGCCGAACATCGACAGCTTCACCGACATCTCGGCCCTGGCACCGAGGTCCAGTTCCTTGAGGCGCCCGATCAGCTCCAGGTAGGCGTCACGGGCGGCCGTGGCCTGCTCTCGGGTGGTGATGTCCTCGCCCACCACGTCCAGGGTGACTTCGAGCCCGCGCCTGGTCAGGTCCGCGACGATCGGGATGACCTCGTCGACCGTCTCCCCGGGGATGAACCGGTTGACCACGGGCTTGGTCACCGGGGCCGCCGACACCAGACGGCGCAACGTGCCGCTGCGCGACGCGGCGAGGATCACGGGACCCAGCACGGGGCACCTCCACGGAACGGGGGTCGAGGACGGCCGGAACCGGATGGTCCGGGATCGGCACGGGGGAACCACCGTGAAACCTAAATATCGCTCCGTGACCGGGCCATCGACAGCTGTCACGCATCCGTGTCCCGCACTTCAGACATTTGTATGAAGCAGCCTCGGGTCGATGGGAGAATGTGCGGGTGAAGGGCGATTACCAAGAGCTGGTGGACGAGATCTCGGCCCTGCTGGGCGCCCCCGCGACCCTGGAGGACCGGGACTTCGCCCTGATCGCCTTCGGCGCGCACGACAGCGAGGACGACAGCGCGATGGACCCGGTCCGTACGCGCTCCATCCTGACCAGAAAGTCCACCCCGGCGGTGCGCTCCTGGTTCGAGGGCTTCGGCATCACACGGGCGACCGGCCCGGTGCGCATCCCCGCGGCCCCGGAGGCGGGAGTCTTCCGAGACCGGCTCTGCCTGCCCGTCCGCCACCGCGGGGTGGTCTTCGGCTACGTCTGGCTGCTGGACACCGAGCCGGGTCCGGCGCGGGACCGGCTGGCCGCCGCAATGGAAGTGGCGGAACGGATCGGGGTGCTGCTCTCCGACGAGGAGCGGGCCGGTTCGGATCTGTCGCGGGAACTGCGCGCGGCGCTGACGGCGGAACGCGACTGGCAGTACGACCTCGCTCTGGCCACCCTGCGCACCGCCCTCGGCCCGGATGCGGAAGGGACCCACACCATGGTGTGCGCGGCGCCGTGGACGTCCTCGGACGTCCCGTCCGCGCGTACGGTCCCGGGTGTGTCCGCACTGTGCCTGATGCCGTGGCCTGGTGCCGGTGGTTCACGCGGCGCCGATCGGCCGGACGTCTCGGCCGCCGACCAGCCCCCAGCACCCCCGGCCCATGCATCCCAGTCCCCTCGCCCGCCCCAGGCACTCGCCGCGCTCGTGCGGCTGCGTTCCCCGGAGGCGCTCGGCCCCGCGCACTCGGCGGCCGGCCGGCTGGGCGGCAGCGCGGGGGTGGCGCTACCCCGCCGCGGTATCGGCGGACTCCGCCTCTCCTGGCGCGAGGCCTCCGCCGCGGCCCGCGCCGCCCATGCCCGGCCCCAGCTCGGGCCGGTCGCCGACTGGTCCGCCATCGGCCCCTACCGGCTGCTCACCGCTCTGCCGCGGACGGCGGCGCCCGACCCGGCGGTGAGTCCCCTGCTCGTACCCGCGCACAGCGAACTGGCGCGTACGGCGGAGGTGTTCCTGGACTCCGCGGGGCAGGCGGGGCGAGCGGCTTCAGAGCTCGGCATCCACCGTCAGACGCTCTACTACCGGCTCTCCCGGGTCGAGCAGCTGACCGGGCTCGATCTGGACCAGGGCGAGGACCGGCTGCTGCTGCACATGGCGCTCAAGTCGGCCAGGCTCCAGCGCTGATGTTCCGTACCCGTTGAGGCCGGGAGCCGGGGCCGCGAAAGCAGGCACCCGCCGCGCGGGCGGCGGGTGCGTGCGTGGAGCGGTTGCCTTCAGCCGATGTGAATCGGCGTCAGTCGGCCAGGTTGACCGAACGGGCCGAGGTCGCGCCGATCTCCTCGGCGATCTCGGTCAGCACATGCGGCGGGACGGTGTCGTCCACGGTGAGGACGACCAGCGCCTCGCCGCCCTCCGACTGCCGTGCGACCTGCATGCCGGCGATGTTGAGCCCCGCCTCGCCGAGGATCCGGCCGACGGTACCGACAACGCCCGGGCGGTCCTCGTAACGCGCCACGACCATGTGGTCGGCGAGGGCCAGGTCGATGTCGTAGTCACCGACGGCGACGATCTTCTGGAGGTGCTTGGGACCGGCCAGGGTGCCGGATACGGCGATCTCCTCGCCACCGGACAGCGTGCCACGCACGGTGACCACG
Source organism: Streptomyces sp. NPDC127084 (assembly GCF_042724175.1). Taxonomy (NCBI): domain Bacteria; kingdom Bacillati; phylum Actinomycetota; class Actinomycetes; order Kitasatosporales; family Streptomycetaceae; genus Streptomyces; species Streptomyces sp. NPDC127084. Next base: position 98,648 of record NZ_JBHXFA010000002.1, on the reverse strand, counting down.
TTGCGGTGGTCCGGGGACTCGGAGCTGGTGGTGAGACGGACCTCGACACCGCGCTCCTGGGCGAACAGCGGAGCGTTCACATAAGAAACGGTCTCGTCGATCACGTCCTCGAACACGCCCTTGAGCGCGGACAGCTCCAGCACCTTCACATCGTGCTGGGTGATCTCGCCGTACACCTCGACGTCCAGCCTGACCGCCACCTCGCCCGCCAGGGCGGTGAAGATCCGGCCGAGCTTCTCGGCGAGCGGCAGGCCCGGGCGTACGTCCTCGGCGATCACACCGCCCTGGACGTTGACCGCGTCCGGCACCAGTTCACCGGCCAGGGCGAGCCGCACCGACTTGGCGACCGAGATACCGGCCTTTTCCTGCGCCTCGTCGGTGGATGCACCGAGGTGCGGGGTGCAGACGACCTGGTCGAACTGGAACAGGGGGGAGTCGGTGCAGGGCTCCTTCGCGTACACGTCGAGGCCCGCGCCGGCGACCCGGCCCTCCTTGAGCGCGCTGAACAGCGCCTCCTCGTCCACGATCCCGCCGCGGGCGGCGTTGACGATGCGGACGGTCGGCTTGACCTTGTGCAGCGCCTCGTCGCCGATCAGCCCGAGCGTCTCCGGGGTCTTCGGGAGGTGGACGGTGATGAAGTCCGACGCCTCCAGCAGCTCGTCCAGTGCCAGCAGCTTGATGCCCATCTGGGCGGCGCGCGCGGGCTGGACATAGGGGTCGTAGGCGACGACCTTCATACCGAAGGCCGCCATCCGCTGGGCGACCAGCAGACCGATCCGGCCGAGACCGACGACACCGAGGGTCTTCTCACTGAGCTCGACACCGGTGTACTTCGAGCGCTTCCACTCACCGTTCTTCAGCGCGGTGTTGGCCTGCGGGATATGGCGCGCCGTGGCGATGATCAGACCGCAGGCGAGTTCGGCGGCGGTGATGATGTTGGAGGTCGGGGCGTTGACGACCATCACACCGGCCTTGGTGGCGGCGGAGACGTCCACGTTGTCCAGACCGACACCGGCGCGGGCGATGACCCGCAGCTTGCGCGCGGCGGCGATGGCCTCGGCGTCGACCTTGGTGGCGGAGCGGACGAGGATCGCGTCGACATCGGCGATGGCGGGCAGCAGCTCGGCGCGGTCCGCGCCGTTGCAGTGCCGGATCTCGAAGTCCGGGCCGAGGGCGTCCACTGTCGCGGGTGACAGCTCTTCGGCGATGAGTACGACGGGTTTGCGGGGCGCAGTGCTCACGTGTGTCCTCACTGGTCCTGATGGCGCCCCCGTGCTCGGAGAGCCACGAGGGAAGACGGCCGTCCCGATGGCCGCCTGGCGGTGGAGGGGCTAGCCGCGTGGAAGACGCACGACGCTGTGGGCCTGACCTGACGCGTATGTATTGACCACTCTAGTGGCGATGGGGCGGTGGTTTCCCGCCTTGACGGAAGGATCACCCATCCGTGTTGGACCGTGTCCGACGACGTGGCGGTGACCTGCGGCGGCCATCGAACGGCGAGTGCGGCGGACCCTTCCGGGCCCGCCGCACCAGGAGACCTACGCCTCCTCGTTGTCCACCCAGCTCATGAGCTTGCGCAGCTCCTTGCCGGTGGTCTCCAGGAGGTGGTTCTCGTCCTGGGTCTTGTACTCGTTGTACTTCTTCAGGCCGCCGTGGTACTCGTCCATCCAGTTCTTGGCGAAGGTGCCGTCCTGGATCTCGGCGAGGACCTTCTTCATCTCGGCCTTGGTCTGGTCCGTGATGATGCGCGGGCCGGTGATGTAGTCGCCCCACTCGGCGGTCTCGGAGACCGACCAGCGCATCTTCTCCAGGCCGCCCTCGTACATCAGGTCCACGATCAGCTTGAGCTCGTGGAGGCACTCGAAGTACGCGATCTCCGGCTGGTAGCCGGCCTCGACCAGGGTCTCGAAGCCCGCCTTCACCAGCGCGGCGGTACCGCCGCAGAGCACGGCCTGCTCACCGAACAGGTCGGTCTCGGTCTCCTCGGTGAAGGTGGTCTTGATGACGCCGGCACGGGTGCCGCCGATGCCCTTGGCGTAGGAGAGCGCCAGGGCGAAGGCGTTGCCGGTCGCGTCCTGCTCGACACCCGCGATGCAGGGGACACCGCGGCCTTCCTCGTACTGCCGGCGGACCAGGTGGCCCGGTCCCTTGGGGGCGACGAGGGCGACATCCACACCGGCCGGGGGCTTGATGAAGCCGTAGCGGATGTTGAGGCCGTGGCCGAAGAACAACGCGTCGCCGTCCTTCAGGTTGTCCTTGATGGACTCCTCGTACACCTGGGCCTGGATCGGGTCCGGAACCAGGATCATGATGACGTCGGCCTCGGCGGCGGCCTCCGACGGCGTCACCACGCGCAGGCCCTGCTCCTCGGCCTTGGCCTTGGACTTGGACCCCTCGTGCAGACCGACGCGGACGTCCACACCAGAGTCACGGAGCGACAGCGCGTGGGCGTGGCCCTGGCTGCCGTAGCCGATGACCGCGACCTTGCGGCCCTGGATGATGGACAGGTCGGCGTCGTCGTCGTAGAACAGCTCGGCCACTGGGTTTCTCCTTGGGTGTTCTGGTGTTGCGTCCACCGTACGGCGGCGAGGGAAAGGACGGTCTTCGAGTCTCGGTATCCGGGCGGCGGGCCCGAACGCGGACCTGAGCCGAGCCGGACGCGAGCGTCAAGCGCTGCGGTCCAGGGCGCGCAGGCTGCGGTCCGTGATGGACCGGGCGCCACGCCCTATGGCGATCGTGCCGGACTGGACGAGCTCCTTGATGCCGAACTGCTCCAGCATCTTCAGCATGGCCTCCAGCTTGTCACTCGATCCGGTGGCCTCGATGGTGACGGCCTCAGGCGAGACGTCCACGGTCTTGGCGCGGAACAGCTGGACGATCTCGACGATCTGGGAGCGGGTCTCGTTGTCGGCGCGGACCTTCACCAGGACCAGTTCGCGCTGGACGGCGGAGCCGGGCTCCAGCTCCACGATCTTCAGCACGTTGACCAGCTTGTTGAGCTGCTTGGTCACCTGCTCCAGCGGGAGGTCCTCCACGTTGACCACGATGGTGATGCGGGAGATGTCCGGGTGCTCGGTCACGCCGACGGCGAGCGAGTCGATGTTGAAGCCGCGGCGGGAGAACAGCGCGGCGATCCTGGCGAGGATGCCCGGGGTGTTCTCCACCAGGACGGAGAGCGTGTGCTTGGACATGGTCGTGGTGTCTCTCTCTACTCTCGCTGGTCGCTCAGTCGTCTTCGTTGTCGCCGAAGTCGGGGCGGACCCCGCGGGCGGCCATGACCTCATCGTTGGAGGTGCCTGCGGCGACCATCGGCCACACCATGGCGTCCTCATGCACGATGAAGTCGACCACGACCGGGCGGTCGTTGATCGCGTTGGCCTCGGCGATGACCTTGTCCAGATCGTCCGGGTCCTCACAGCGCAGGGCCACGCAGCCCATCGCCTCGGACAGCTTGACGAAGTCCGGGATACGGGTGCCCTTGCGGGGGCCCGTGGACGCGCCGAGCTGGGAGCCGGTGGTGCGGTGGCCCGTCTCGTCAGCGTGCAGCACGGTGCTCGAGTAGCGCTCGTTGTAGAACAGTGTCTGCCACTGCCGGACCATGCCCAGCGCGCCGTTGTTGATGATCGCGACCTTGATCGGGATGCCGTTGAGCGCGCAGGTGACCAGTTCCTGGTTGGTCATCTGGAAGCAGCCGTCGCCGTCGATCGCCCAGACGGTACGGTCCGGCACACCCGCCTTGGCACCCATGGCCGCCGGGACCGCGTAGCCCATGGTGCCCGCGCCGCCGCTGTTGAGCCAGGTCGCCGGCTTCTCGTAGTCGATGAAGTGTGCGGCCCACATCTGGTGCTGGCCGACGCCCGCCGCGAAGATCGTGTTCTCGGGGGCGAGCCGGCCGATGCGCTGGATGACCTGCTGCGGCGAGAGGCTGCCGTCCTCCGGCACGTCGTAGCCCAGCGGGTAGGTCTCGCGCCAGCGGTTGAGGTCCTGCCACCAGGCGGTGTAGTCGCCGGTGCGGCCGTCGTTGTGCTCGGCCTGGACGGCCTGGATGAGGTCCGCGATGACCTCGCGGGCGTCACCGACGATCGGGACGTCGGCGGCACGGTTCTTGCCGATCTCGGCCGGGTCGATATCGGCGTGGACGATCTTGGCGAACGGGGCGAAGCTGTCCAGCTTGCCGGTGACCCGGTCGTCGAAGCGGGCGCCGAGGGCGACGATCAGGTCGGCCTTCTGGAGCGCGGTGACGGCGGTGACCGAACCGTGCATGCCCGGCATTCCCACGTGCAGTGGGTGGCTGTCGGGGAAGGCTCCCAGCGCCATCAGGGTGGTCGTGACGGGGGCGTTGGTGAGCTCGGCGAGGATCTTGAGCTCACCGGTGGCGCGGGCCTTGAGGACGCCGCCGCCGACGTACAGGACGGGGCGCTTGGCCTGGGTGATCAGCCGGGCGGCCTCGCGGATCTGCTTGGCGTGCGGCTTGGTGACCGGCCGGTAGCCGGGCAGGTCGGTTCCCGGGGGCCAGCTGAAGGTGGTCCGCGCCTGGAGGGCGTCCTTGGCGATGTCGACGAGGACCGGGCCGGGGCGGCCGGTGGCGGCGATGTGGAAGGCCTCGGCGATGGTCCTCGGGATGTCCTCGGCCTTGGTGACCAGGAAGTTGTGCTTGGTGATCGGCATCGTGATGCCGCAGATGTCCGCCTCCTGGAAGGCGTCCGTACCGATGGACTTGCTGGCGACCTGGCCGGTGATCGCGACCAGCGGGACGGAGTCCATGTGGGCGTCGGCGATCGGGGTGACCAGGTTGGTGGCACCCGGTCCTGATGTGGCCATGCACACGCCGACCTTGCCGGTGGCCTGTGCGTAGCCCGTAGCGGCGTGGCCCGCGCCCTGCTCGTGGCGGACCAGGATGTGGCGGACCCGGGAGGAGTCCATCAGCGGGTCGTACGCGGGGAGGATGGCTCCGCCGGGGATGCCGAACACGGTGTCCGCCCCGACTTCCTCGAGAGAGCGGATGAGGGACTGCGCGCCAGTGACGTGCTCAACAGCGGAGGTCTGTCCGCCGGTACGGGCTCGCGGCTGCGGATGGTGGGCCCCGGTGGCCTGCTCGGTCATCGGCATTCTCTTCTCGAAGCTGAGGGTTTTTGCGGGGATTTTGCGGGGTGGGGCGCCGTGCCGGTGCAACAAAAAACCCCTCGTGCCGTGAGGCAAGCGAGGGGAGCGCGCCGGTGCGATGGACAGGCCTGTACAAAGGCCTGCTAGCCGACGCGCTTTCCAAATACGAGAATTCGGGTGCGCATGGCACTGACCCTCCACCCGACAGATGGTCACTGTCAAGTGGGTGGGACGGGCGTCTCATTATTTGAGCGGATTGGCTGACGTCCGATGAGGTCGGATGCCGGGGGCGTGGAGAGCCCGGTCGGGAGGCAGCCGCCGCTGAGAACCGGCCAGGCCCCCGGAACGGCCGGTCCGGGCACCGGATACTCCCCGCGCACCAGTGCGTGACGGAGCCGGTACTCGTCCAGCGGTCCCGAGAATGCCGCACCCTGGCCATGAGTGCACCCCATGGCGCGTAGGGCGAGCACCTGCTCGGGCTCGTCCACGCCGTCGGCCACGGACTCCATCCCGAGATCACAGGCGATTCTCAGCAACCCGGCGGTGATCTTGTGCAGCCGGGCCGACTCCACCACGCCCTCGACCAGCCCCCGGTCGAGTTTCAGCACGTCCAGGGGCAGTCTGCGCAGCGCGTTGATGGCCGCGTAGCCGCTGCCGAAGCCGTCCAGGGCGATCCGAACCCCGAGGCGGCGCAGCGTGAGCAGGCGCTGCTCCAGTTCGTCGAAGGAGATGCGGGGGTCGCTGTCGGCGATTTCGAGTACGAGTGCGCCCGAGGGGAGCCCGTGCCGGGTGAGCAGCTCCTCGATGGAACCGAGTGGGATCGACCGGTCGAGCAGTCGGCGCGCGGACAGCCGGACGGTGACGGGGACGTCATGGCCGAGACGGCTGCGCTCCGCAGCCTGCTCCACCGCCTCTTCGAGGAGCCTGCGGCCGAGCGCCGCCGCGCTGCCCCCACCGTCCTCGGCGAGCCGGTGGAACTCGGCGGGTGTGAACAGGATGCCCTGGGCGGATCTCCAGCGCGGCTGGGCGGCGACGGCGGTGATCCGTCCGGTGTCGAGGCTGGCCACTGGCTGGTGGAGCAGCACGAACTCGCCGTCCTGGCGGGAAGGGCGCGTCCGCCCGGTCGGCTCTCCCTGGCGGCCGGTGTCGGCCTGCATCTGGGGTGCGTAGAGCTCGACCCGGTCCTTGCCGGCCGCCTTGGCGCGGTACATCGCCAGGTCGGCGTTGCGCAGCAGATTGCCTGCCGTGATCCCGGGCTCGGCGAAGGCGACGCCGATGGACGCGGCGACCCGCACCTCGTTGCCGTCGACGCGGTAGGGCTGGGAGAGGGTCTGGCGCAGCCGGTCGGCGATCTCCTGTACCTGCTTCTGGTGTGCCGCCAGGTCGCGGGTGCCGTGGCCGAGGATGAGCGCGGCGAACTCGTCGCCACCGAGCCTGGCGGCCGTGTCACCCGCCCGCACCGACTCCGCGAGCCGTCGTGCGGCCTGGATGAGGAGCTCGTCCCCGGCCTGGTGGCCGAGGCGGTCGTTGACCGCCTTGAAGCCGTCCAGGTCGATGAAGAGCACGGCCGTCCCCGCGTCACCGGCCCTGCGGCCACCGAGTGCCTGGCGTACCCGCTCGGTGAACAGCGCGCGGTTGGGCAGGTCGGTGAGCGGGTCGTGTTCGGCGTTGTGCTGGAGCTGGGCCTGGAGGCGCACGCGCTCCGTGACGTCCCGGCTGTTGAAGATCAGCCCGCCCTCGTGGCGGTTGACCGTGGACTCGACGTTGAGCCAGTGACCGGTGCCGGACCTGAACCGGCACTCGATACGGGTCGTGGGCTCGTCGGTCTGCCGGGCGGCCAGAAACCTGCGCACCTCGTGGACCACACGCCCCAGGTCCTCGGGATGGATCAGCGATGACAGTTCGGAGCCGATGAGTTCGTCCGCGTCCCGCCCGTACACCCCCGCGGCGGCCGGGCTGACATAGCGCAGCACACCGGTCGGTGCGGCGATCATGATGACGTCGCTGGAGCCCTGGACGAGGGAACGGAAGTGGTTCTCCTTCTGGGCCAGCTCATGGGTCAGCGCGATGTTGTCCAGCAGCATGATGCCCTGCCGGACGACCAGCGCCAGGACGACCGTGCAGCCGGTGACCAGCACCACCCGGTCCACCCGGCGGCCCTCTGTCACGTTGTAGAGGATGCCCAGGGTGCAGACGGCGGCCGCCAGATAGGGCGTGAGGGCGGCGAGGGAGCCGGTGATGGGGCGGCTGAAGGCCGGATGGCCGGGAGGTCTGGGTCCGCGCGACTGGGCCGTGCTCGCCTCCATTCTGCGCACCCCCCAGGGCGCGTAGGCGAGCAGCAGCGAGCCGGCGAACCAGCCGGCGTCGAGGAGCTGGCCGGAGCGGTAGCTCTCGCGCAGCAGCGGGGAGGTGAACAGGGCGTCGCACAGCACGGTGAGGGCGAGGGCCGCGATCGCGGTGTTGATAGCCGGGCGGCTGGCGTTGGACCGCCTGAAGTGCAGGGCCAGGACCATGCTCACCAGGACGATGTCGAGCAACGGGTAGGCGAGCGACAGCGCCGCCTCCGACACGGTCTCGCCCTGGGTGTGCGCGGTGTGCGCCAGCGCGAGGCTCCAGGAGAGGGTGAGCAGGGAGCCGCCGATCAGCCAGGAGTCCAGGGCGAGGCAGACCCATCCGGCCCGGGTCACAGGGCGCTTGGCGAGGACGAGCAGCCCGACGATGGCCGGTGGTGCGAAGCAGAGGAAGAAGACGTCGGCGAGGGAGGGGCTCGGCACCTCGATGCCCAGCACCACCTCGTACCAGCCCCATACGGCGTTTCCGCACGAGGCCATGGCGGAGGAGACCGCGAACAGCATCCACGCGGGCCGAAACCGCACGCCTCGCGTACGGGCGTGGAGGAAGCAGGAGACCGCGGCGAGCAGCGCGGCGAAGCTCAGCCCGAAGTCGCCCATGATCATGCCGAGTTGCTGGGAGCCCCAGCCGAACGCCGCGCCGGTGGCATAGCCGCCGCTGGCCACCACCAGCAAGACCTGGGGCAGTCGGCCCGTGCCGCCGTCGGAGGCGGGCGAACGCGTCAGCACGGCTCCCTGGGACGTCACCGCCCCGCTCCCGTCACCCTCAGCCGACTCCGCCCTTCGGAACGGCACTTCGACAGTCTCCTCAGGGCGCGCCTCGGTGCGCCCTGAGCCGGTCTGCGCGAGAGTGGCCGGAGGTGCCTCCGGCGTGCGGGGTCGCCGGCCGGAACTTCGATGCGGGCACCACCCGGTCCGCCGATCCGAGCACTGCCCGGAGTACCCGCCGGGCCGGCGCTCGGATGGTTCGCCGGATCGCCGCTCGGATGGTTGGTCGGATTGCTGCTCGGATTGGTGGTCCATTGGCCGTGCATCGCCCGTCGCCCCCTCGAAGTACTGAACGCTCCGGTAGCGCCGCCCCGTATACGACGCAGCCCCCAAGTCGGGACGATACACCAGTCTCGTCACTCAGCGACAGGGTTTCTCTACGCTGAGTGACGACCTGGAGTCGCCGCCAACACGCGTAGCATCCGGATGACTTCACTGAGTGTCGGTCCGCGGTGCCCGCTCGTCTACAGGGCGCGCCCGGAAGGGACTTGTGAAGGGCTTGTCAGCATGTGGTGAGCACCACGTTGTCCAGGGGCTCCCCGGCCGCGAACCGGCGCAGCTGGTCCCCCATCAGGCGTTTCGCGCGCGGCATGAACGCCGAGGTCGAGCCGCCGACATGAGGGCTGATCAGCACACCGGGCGCATGCCACAGCGGATGCCCCGGCGGCAGTGGCTCGGGGTCGGTGACATCGAGTGCGGCGGTGATCCGGCCGGTGGCGGTCTCCTCGATCAGGGCCTTGGTGTCCACCACCGGCCCGCGCGCGACGTTCACCAGCAGGGCGCCGTCCCTCATTCGGCTCAGGAAGTCGGCGTTCACCAGGTGGTGGGTGGCCGGGGTGAGCGGAGTCGAGAGGATCACCACGTCCGCTTCCGGGAGCAGGATCGGAAGTCGGGCGAGTGGGTGCACCTCACCGCGCGCCGTTGCACGTGCGGAGCGCGCGACGCGCGCCACCCGCGCACATTCGAAGGGAGTGAGCCGGTCCTCGATGGCTGCGCCGATCGAGCCGTAGCCGACGATGAGCACGGACTTGTCCGCCAGGGCGGGATAGAAGCCGGACCGCCACTCCTCCTCCCGCTGGCCTTCCACGAAGCGGGGAATGCCCCGCAGTGAGGCCAGGACGAGGGCGAGGGCCAACTCGGCGGTACTCGCCTCGTGCACCCCCCTGGCATTGCAGAGGCGTACGCCCGCGCGCAACAAGCCGAGCCCCGGCTCCACATGGTCGATACCCGCGCTGAGGGTCTGGACGACCTGAACGGACGTCATGGCGGCGAGCGGCCGTACCGCGACCTCGGTGGGCTTCATATACGGGACGACGTAGAAGGCGCAGTCGGCCGGATCGGCGGGGAAGTCCTCGCCGCCGTCCCAGAAACGGTAGCTGAGCCCCGACGCCGCGGGCGTGGGCAGTCCTTCGATCTCATCGGCCGCGACAGGCAGCCAGACGTCTGCTGCGTTCATGGTCAGGAGGCTATGCGATCCACGCCCGCGGTCAGACGTTAGTTTGGGGTGCGGCACGAGGAGGGGTACGGGCAAGGTGGAGCGCAGGACAATCGGCGCGGGCGCGCTCGAAGTGGGCGCTATCGGCCTCGGCTGTATGCCGATGAGCTGGGCTTACACCACATCGCAGCAGCGCAGCGACCGCTCGCTGCGCACGGTGCACGCGGCACTCGACGCCGGAGTGAGTCTGCTCGACACGGCCGACATGTACGGCCCTTTCACCAACGAACTGCTGCTCGGCCGGGTCTTGAAGGAGCGGCGCCGGGACGCCTTCGTCTCGACCAAGGCCGGGCTGCTCGTGGGCGGTGACCAGCACGTCGTGGCCAACGGGCGGCCCGGATACATCCGGCGGGCGTGTGACGCCTCGCTGCGGCGGCTCGGGACCGATGTGATCGATCTGTACCAGCTCCACCGGGCGGATCCGGAGGTACCGGTGGAGGAGACCTGGGGCGCCATGGCGGAGCTGGTCCAGGCAGGCAAGGTGCGTACGCTCGGGTTCTGCGCCGTGGGGGCGCACACGGCGCGCCGGTCCGGCGCGGGCACCGGTGCGTCCCGGCCGGGCGGGATGGGCGCGGCGGGACGGTACGAGGCCCGCGCGGAGCCCGGCCGCCATGCGGGAACGATTCATCAACTGGATCGGATACAGCAGGTGTTCCCGGTCAGCGCGGTCGAAGCCGAGCTGTCGGTGTGGTCGCCCGACGCGCTGGCGGACCTGCTCCCCTGGTGCGAGGCGCGCGGCGTGGGCTTTCTGGCGGCGATGCCTCTGGGCAGCGGTTTCCTCACCGGGACGCTGACCCCCGGCAGCGGCTTCGAGCCGGACGACCCGAGGGCCAGGCATCCCCGGTTCACGGCGGAGATGATGGCGGCGAACCAGCCGGTGGTGGCGGGACTGCGCCGGATCGCACGACGGCACGGCGACGGCACCACCGCGGCGCAGGTGGCACTCGCCTGGGCACGCGGCCAGGGTCGGCACGTGGTGCCCGTACCGGGCACCAAGCGGGAGCGCTGGGCCGTGGAGAACGCGGCGGCAGCCGGCCTCGTACTGACCGAGCGGGACCTTGCCGAGATCGCGGAGCTGCCCTCCGCCAGGGGATCCTGGGACTGAGGCGCCGTTCCGTTCCCGAGTCGGCGGACGAAGCGCGGTCTGACCGCCGAACTCACTGGTGCCCGGTCCCCGTCTTCGTGATCCTTGACGAAGACGGGAACACCGGGGACCGCCGTGGCGTATGACAGTGCACGGGTGGCGGCTCGACAGCACCGGGCCCCGTCCGAACCCGTCGCAGTCCGGTGAAGGGACACCACAGTGGAACGTCCAGCCGCGACGGCCGTACTGGCCGCGGCCGCCCTGCTCTTCGCCGCGGGCTGTTCGTCCGGCGGCACCGGCAGAGATCAGGACGGCGCCCGCGAGAACACACCGTCGAGCTCCCCCGCCGCCTCCCCCACCGCCGCCACGCCGACGGCACCACCAGCCAAGGGCTCGGTGAAAGTGGCATCGACCCTGACTAAGGATCTGGAGTCCCCGTGGGGGCTGGCCGCACTGCCCGACGGCGATCTGCTGGTGTCGTCGCGCGATGAGGGCACCATCACCCGGATCGACGGCACCAGCGGCAAGCAGACAGGGATCGGCTCGGTGCCCGGAGTCGCCCCAGCCGGGGAAGGCGGACTGCTGGGCCTGGCCGTCTCCCCATCCTTCGCATCCGACCACCTGGTGTACGCCTACTTCACGACGGAGTCGGACAACCGCATCGCCCGCATGCTGTACGACGAGAGAAAGCCCGCCGGGCAGCAGCTCGGCGCCCCCGACACCATCCTGCGGGGCATTCCGAAGGGGACCGTCCACAACGGCGGCCGGATAGCCTTCGGTCCCGACCGGATGCTGTACGCGGGCACGGGAGAGGCCGGCGACACCGACCTCGCGCAGGACAAGGAATCCCTCGGCGGCAAGATCCTGCGGATGACCCCGGACGGGCAGCCGGTGCACGGCAACCCCTGGGCCGATTCCCTGGTCTACTCCTACGGGCACCGCAATGTGCAGGGGCTCGCCTGGGACTCGGAACGGCGGCTGTGGGCGTCCGAGTTCGGTCAGAACACCTGGGACGAGCTGAACCACATCGAGCCGGGCAGGAACTACGGCTGGCCCGAGGTGGAGGGCAAGGGCGGCCGGTCCGGCTTCGTGGACCCGGTGGCTCAGTGGCGTACCGATGAGGCGTCGCCCAGTGGGATCGCGTACGCCAAGGGCTCGATCTGGATGGCCGGGCTGAGGGGCGAGCGCCTCTGGCGGATTCCGCTGGCCGGTACGGAACCTTCGGCGGCCCCCCAGGCGTTCCTCCAGGGTGAGTACGGCCGTCTGCGCACGGTCCTGCCGGTCGGCGCGGCCGGGGGCGACGCGGCCGTGTGGCTGGTCACCAGTGAGACGGACAACCGAGGCACACCCAGGGCGGGGGACGACAAGGTCCTGCGGCTTGAGGTCGAGTGAGGGGTGGGCGGCCTGTGTTCAACCTGATCGACCAGCTTTTCGCACCCAGTCGCAAGCACACCGACGACGAGCGCAACCGGCTCCAGCTGACCAGGGTGGACGTCGGAGACGGGGATCCGGGGCACGGTGAGATAGACCTGGCCTCGGGGAAGGTGGTCATACGGGCCCGACGCGAGGCACCCGGGACCTGACGGGGCTGGACCCCGCGCCCCCGGCCGCCGCACAGCAAGGGACGCCGACGTGGGCTCGCCGCTCAAGGGCCGCGGGGAGCCGACCGGACTACTGAGCCCCCACACGCCGGCCGCACAGGGGCCCAGTCCGACCGACCTCATGCCCCGCGGTGAGGCGAGCCGTGTGAGCGGTCGCGATGACCGCTTCAAGACCGTGATACCGACGGCCAGGGCCCCGTAGACGTCCAGCGCGGCGGTCATGGCGGTGTTGCCCCAGCCGACCGCACTGCAGAAGTCGGCCGATCGCGGCGGCGTAGGCGAGGGGGCCGAGACCGCCACACGAGCCTCGCGGCGACGAAGCCCGCTCAGGCGCTTCCGGAGAAGAGCCGCAGCCGGTGGGCGACGGCGGCGGCCTCGCCGCGGCCGGTGACGCCCAGCTTGGCCAGAATGTTGGAGACATGCACACTCGCCGTCTTGGGCGAGATGTACAGCTCCTCGGCTATCTGGCGATTGGTGCGGCCGATCGCCACAAGGCGGAGCACGTCCTGTTCCCGGGGAGTCAGCCCGAGGTCGTCGACGGGGGCAGGAGCGGCTGCCGCAGGACAGCCTCCGGAGCCGGGCTCGGTGAGCCGTAGCCGGGCGCGCTGCGCGAGCTGGGCGACCGCTTCGGCCAGCGGACGGGCGCCGAGGCGTTCCGCGCAGTGGTGGGCTTGGCGCAGCAGTGCGCCGGCCCGCTCGCGCTCCCCGGTGGCCAGCAGCGACTCGGCCAGCCGGTGCCGTACGCGGGCCAGATCATAGGGGCGGTCGGCCGCGGCGATGGCTTCCGCCACCTCCCCCCAGGTGTCCGGGGTGTCCCGGGCGTCGGCGCGCAGCAGCTCCGCTCGCACCCACCGCTCGTAGGCGACCCATACGGGCACGGCCGCGGGCAGCGTCTTGGCCGCCGCGCGGATCGCGGTGAGCGCCTCGTCGCGGTCTGCCGCGGCGGCGGGCAGTCCGCGGACGTCGGCTTCGATGGTGGCCGCCGCGAGCAGCAGCGGCCAGGCGTAGCGCTGCGTTCCGAGAGGGAAGCCCGCGGCCACCGCGCGATGCAGCTCCGCGCGGGCGTCGTGGATGCGGCCCTCGCCCCCGGCGATGCCGATGGCGATCCGGGCCAGGGGTATGGACTGCTGCGGCATGGGGTCGTGGGTGCCGTAGTGGCCGACGGCGGCCGCGTGCCAGCGGACCGCACCGGCCGTATCACCGCGGGCCAGCGCGAGATAGGCCAGTCTGGTGGCCCCGGCTCCCCTCGGCTTGGCGCTCTGGCCTACGCGTTCGACCTGCCCGGCGGTCTCCGCCGCCTCGTCCCAGCGGCCGAGGGCGTAGTAGGCCTCGGAGAGATTGCCCCACACCCAGGCCTCGGCGTCCAGCAGGCCGTACGCGCGGGTCAGCGCGAGGCCCTTCTCCAGAAGGCCGAGGGCTTCCTGGGAGCGGCCGACGCCCTCCAGGACGGACGGAAGGTTCACATGGCTCCGGCCCACCAGAGCCGCGTAGCCGAGCTGCACGACCTGATCCGTGACCTCGTATATCTCGGCGAGCCCCGCCTCCACGTCTCCCGCCTCGACCATGAGGCCGCCCAGGGTGATTCGGGCGTGCATCTCTATCTCGCAGGCGCCGACCATCCGGGCGTACTCGACGGCGCGTTGGGCCGCCACGAGGGCTTCGGGCCCGGGCCGGTGCAGCCAGAGCCAGCCGGCGACGGCCGCGAGCACCTCGGCGTGCACTTCGGACGGCGGCAGCCCTAGCACAAGTTCCTGTGCCGTGGCGAGCTCCGCCCAGCCGTCGCCGCGTGCCTGACTCTGCACCAGCCGGGACCGCTGGGACCAGAACCAGGCGGCACGCAGCGGGTCCTGCTTCTCGTCGATCAGCCGCAGCGCGCGCTTGATGCTCTTCAGCGCCCGGTCACGCTCGCCGCTGAGCCGCCCGGCGACCGCCGCCTCGGCCATGAGGTCCAGATACTGCGGCGGTCCCGCGCCCGCCCCGTCGGCACCCGCTCCCGGGGTCAGGGACAGCGGCGGGTACGCCTCGGCATGGTCCAGGGGCCGCAGCGCGGCCCGTACGTCGTCCGGGGCGTCGTCCCACAGCTCCATCGCCCGTTCCAGCAACTCGAGTTGCTCAGCATGTGCGTGGCGGCGGCGGGCCGCTACGGAGGCGTCGAGCACGGCGGGCAGGGCCTTGGCCGCGTCGTGCGCGTGGTACCAGTAGCTCGCCAGCCGGGCAGCGCGCTGATCGGCCGGCACGAGAGCCGGATCGGTTTCGAGGGCCTCGGCATATCGCCGGTTGAGCCGGGAGCGCTCACCGGGCAGCAGATCGTCGCTGACGGCTTCGCGCACCAGCGAGTGGCGGAAGCAGTAGCCGTCACCGTCGGGGGTGGCGAGCAGGATGTTGGCGCCGACAGCGGACCGCAGTGCATCGATCAGCTCCTCCTCTCCCAGGCCGACGACCGCGGCGAGCAGCGGGTACTCGACAGTGGAGCCGCCTTCGGCAGCGATCCTGGCGACCCGCTGGGCGTGTTCCGGCAGCCCTTCGACACGGACGAGGAGCAGATCGCGCAAAGAGTCGCTGAGGGTGGGGCAGCAGCCTTCGCTGGCGGCGACGGAGAGTTCCTCCACGAAGAAGGCGTTGCCGTCGGAGCGTTCGAAGACGTCGTCCACGAGGGTCGATGCCGGTTCGCTGGAGAAGATCCCGGCCATCTGGCGTCCGACCTCGTCACGGGTGAAGCGCGGTACTTCGACGCGCTGCACGGACCGCAGCCGGTCGAGCTCGGCGAGCAGCGGCCGCAGCGGGTGGCGGCGGTGGATGTCGTCGGCGCGGTACGTGGCGACGGCGACGAGACGCCCTCTGCGCAGGTTGCGGAAGACATACGCGAGCAGTTGGCGGGTGGAGGCGTCCGCCCAGTGGAGGTCCTCCAGGACCACGACGACGGTGTGATCGGCGGCCAGGCGTTCCAGGAGTCGCACCGTGAGGTCGAAAAGCCGGGCTCGGCTCTCTTCGTCATGCCGTGGTTGCCGTGATTGCCAGTGCGCGGCCTCGCCCAGTTCGGGAAGCAGCCGGGCGAGTTCGTCCTCCTGACCCGCGGCCGCGGCGGCGAACTGCTCGGGCAGTTGCCGGCGAAGACTGCGCAGGGCGGCGGAGAACGGAGCGAAGGGCAGTCCGTCGGCTCCGACTTCGACACAGCCGCCGATGGCGCAGATCGCGCCTTCGGCGCGGGCCGCGTCCCGGAACTCCTCGATGAGGCGGGTTTTCCCCACACCCGCCTCACCGGCGACCAGAACCGCCTGCGGCAGCGGGCGGGAAGCACCTGAGGCGCCCTCAGCGGTGGCTCTGTTGAGCGCATCGGTGAGGGCGGCGAGTTCGGCTGTCCGACCGACGAACACGGGGCTGACTGACCTGGTTTGCACGGCGGAGAGCATCGCACATCCATGTGAGGCGACGGCATCGGGTGCCGGGGTGGCCGGAGTGGCGGTCATGGGTATGACCAGGCACGCGACCACCCCTGACGTCGGCTCACTTCTCCTGCCCGCGCCGGCTCCGGCTGCCGCTCGCCCGCTCTTCCGATGCGTTTGCGGCGGACCTGCGAACGGTGCGGCGGGTGCGCCGGGCATGGCGCGCGAGCCACTCGTTCTCGGCCCGGCGGACCAGCTCGGCGTGGCGCAGCTCGTGGAGTTGGTACTCGAACACGGCGTTCTCCTTCTGGTGACGTGGACGCGGCGACGGTTTGCGTGCCCCCGCTGTCTTCGATGCCTCCACTCTCGTCTCCCAGGCGGCGTGTCCACATCGGGAGAGTGCCGCATCATGGCGGCTCGGAGGACTTAGACAAGGGCCCTGCGGCGACCGGCGTGCCTTAGGTCGTGCCTGACACATCCCAGGCCGCGTGCGGGCGCCGGCGCCGTCCGCCCGGAGCGCTTGGTCGAAATCGCGCCAAATGACCCGTCCCATCAGCCGGAGACAGGAAACCGGCATCGTTGTCACCGCCGCCTGGCAGCATGGGAGGCATGACTGATACGGGGGCGTCGAAGACCATCACTGTCAAGTCACCGGGGGAAGCCGCTGAGCTTGCCGGGCACTTATGCGACGGGCCGGAGGAATACGCAGGGGGGCCACCGGTCCCGGTGGTGTGCTACGAACCAGGGGCCTCCACGCTCGCCCGGCGCGAGGCGTTCCGGGAGGTGTACGGGGCGATTGCGGGCCGCGTCGGTGAGCCGACGCTGTACGGGGGTTCGGCACAGGGGCCGAATGTCCGCTGGCGCGACGACCGCAGGATGCTGCTGCTGTCTGGTGATCGCTTCGGCGTGCGGCTCTCCGTCCACCATACGGAGTTGCTGGAGGAAGAGGAGTACCGCAGCTTCGCCTGGTGCGGCATCAGCTCGCCGACCGGGTCCCATGACTTCGATCTGCTGCCGTACAGCTGGCAGTTGTACCGGAACGGTCCGGGCGAGCGTCCGGTGGCGCGGTCGGGCTCGCGTCTCGCCGGCTGCTGGGAGCACCTGGAGATCGCCCTGGAGCTGATGCTCGGGGCCTGGGCCGAGCAGTTGCCGGTGCAGCTTCCGGGTGAGTGGGCCGGCTTCACGGTCCTGTCCAGCAGGGATCCCGGGCGGGAGCTGGTGGTCTCCTACAGCCCGGACGAGGGCTTGAGCGTGGCCGTAGACGACCGGGACACCGACCAGGGGCCGGGGCGGGAGCGCCAGATGCGGGGGCGTGGCTGGCAGGCCAGGGACCGGGGCTGGTGGCAGTCGGTGTTCCATGAGGTGTTCGAGAACGCGGCCCGGCTGGCCGCACGGCTGACGGTGACGGAGCTGCGGGCGCGCGGAGCCGTGGCCCCGGACGATCTCGTGGTGCGGGATGTGGGGGTCAACGACCGGGGTGAGCTGTGGCTCCCCGGCCTCGGGATACGCAGGGCCTGACGGCACGCGAACCCGCCCCCGGCACCCACCGTCGGGCGGGTGCGAGGACTGGGATCACCGCCCGGGGTGCCTGGGTCCCGGAAACCGGCACCACCCACCCCCGGACATGCGTGAGGGCGGGGCACCGTACGGCGCCCCGCCCTCGTAGCGGATACCGCTGGACTCAGCCCTCGGATACGCCGAGCTTCTCCAGGATCAGTTCCTTCACCCGGGCCGCGTCCGCCTGGCCGCGCGTGGCCTTCATGACCGCGCCTACCAGCGCGCCGACCGCCGCGACCTTGCCGCCGCGGATCTTGTCCGCGATGGCGGCGTTGCCCGCGATGGCCTCGTCCACGGCCGTGCCGAGCGCGCCCTCGTCGGAGACGACCTTCAGTCCGCGCTTGTCCACGACGGCGTCCGGGTCGCCCTCGCCCGCGAGGACGCCCTCGATGACCTGGCGGGCCAGCTTGTCGTTGAGCGAACCGTCGGCGACCAGGGCGGTCACCCGGGCGACCTGCTCCGGGGTGATCGGGAGCTCTTCCAGGGCGCGGCCCGACTCGTTGGCGTTACGGGCCAGCTCGCCCATCCACCACTTGCGGGCCGAAGCGGAGTCGGCACCCGCCTCGATGCTGGCGACGATCAGGTCGACCGCGCCGGCGTTGAGGATCGACTGCATGTCCGTCTCGGAGACGCCCCACTCCTCGCGCAACCGGTTGCGGCGCACACGCGGAAGTTCGGGCAGCGCGCCCCGGAGCTCCTCGACCCACTCACGGGACGGGGCCACCGGCACCAGGTCGGGCTCCGGGAAGTACCGGTAGTCCTCGGCCTCCTCCTTGACCCGGCCGGAGGTCGTGGAGCCGTCCTCCTCGTGGAAGTGGCGGGTCTCCTGGATGATCGTGCCGCCTCCGTTCAGCACGGCGGCGTGCCGCTGGATCTCGAAGCGGGCGGCGCGCTCCACGCTGCGCAGCGAGTTGACGTTCTTGGTCTCACTGCGGGTGCCGAACCGCTCGCTGCCCTTGGGCATCAGCGACAGGTTGACGTCGCAGCGCATCTGGCCCATCTCCATCCGGGCCTCGGACACACCGAGGGCCTTGATGAGCTCGCGCAGCTCCGCGACATAGGCCTTCGCGACCTCGGGAGCGCGGTCACCGGCGCCGGTGATCGGCTTGGTGACGATCTCGATCAGCGGGATGCCGGCCCGGTTGTAGTCGAGGAGCGAGTGGGACGCGCCGTGGATACGGCCGGTGGCCCCGCCGACATGTGTCGACTTGCCCGTGTCCTCCTCCATGTGGGCACGCTCGATCTCCACGCGGAAGACCTCGCCGTCCTCCAGTTGGACGTCCAGATAGCCGTTGAAGGCGATCGGCTCGTCGTACTGAGAGGTCTGGAAGTTCTTCGGCATGTCCGGATAGAAGTAGTTCTTCCGGGCGAAGCGGCACCACTCGGCGATCTCGCAGTGCAGCGCGAGACCGATCTTGATGGCGGACTCCACGCCGACGGCGTTCATCACCGGCAGTGAGCCCGGCATGCCGAGGCAGGTGGGGCAGGTCTGCGTGTTGGGCTCGGCGCCCAGCGCGGTCGAGCAGCCGCAGAACATCTTGGTCTTGGTGCCGAGCTCGACATGGACCTCCAGGCCCATGACGGGGTCGTAGGCCGCGAGGGCGTCCTCGTACGACACCAGTTCAGTCGTGACGGTCACGGTGAAACTTTCCCTCTCAGCCGAACAGGACGTCGTCGTCGCCCAGGCGCTTGAGCTCCCGGTAGAGGATCGCCAGTCCGGTGACGATGGCGGCGGCGGACACCGCCGCGTCGATCAGGCGGAGCGTGTCGTGCTCCAGACGCGCCTTCTTGGCCTGCTTGGCGACGCTGACCGCGCCCACCGCGGTGCTGGCCATGGCCAGATAGGTGCCGGTCTTGGACTTCCTGAAGCCCTTGGCCTTCTGCAGCGTGCTCACAGTGACGGTGCCTCCTCCAGCAGCGGGTGGCCCCACTTCGCGACGAAGGCAGCCTCGACGGCGGCGCCCACCTTGTAGAGGCGGTCGTCCTTCATGGCGGGGGCGATGATCTGCAAACCGACCGGGAGGTTGTCCTCCGGCGCCAGACCGCAGGGCAGCGACATCGCCGCGTTGCCGGCCAGGTTGGTCGGGATGGTGCACAGGTCGGCGAGGTACATCGCCATCGGGTCGTCGGCGCGCTCGCCGATCGGGAAGGCGGTGGTCGGCGTGGTCGGCGAGACGATCACGTCGACCTGCTCGAAGGCCTTCTCGAAGTCGCGGGTGATGAGCGTACGGACCTTCTGGGCGCTGCCGTAGTACGCGTCGTAGTAGCCGGACGACAGCGCATAGGTGCCCAGCATGATCCGGCGCTTGACCTCGTCGCCGAAGCCCGCCTCACGGGTGAGGGCGGTGACGTCCTCGGCGGAGCGCGTACCGTCGTCGCCGACCCGCAGGCCGTATCGCATGGCGTCGAAGCGGGCGAGGTTGGACGAGCACTCGGACGGGGCGATCAGGTAGTACGCAGAGAGCCCCAGGTCGAAGGACGGGCAGTCCAGCTCGACGATCTCGGCGCCCAGCCCGCGCAGCAGCTCGACGGACTCGTCGAAGCGCTGGAGCACGCCGGCCTGGTAGCCCTCGCCGCGGAACTGCTTGACCACACCGACCCGCATCCCGGCCACCGAGCCGTTGCGCGCGGCCTCGACCACCGGGGGGACCGGAGCGTCGATGGAGGTGGAGTCCAGCGGGTCGTGCCCGGCGATGACCTCGTGCAGCAGCGCCGCGTCCAGGACGGTACGGGCGCACGGGCCGCCCTGGTCCAGGGACGACGAGAAGGCGACCATGCCGTAGCGGGAGACCGCGCCGTAGGTGGGCTTCACGCCGACGGTGCCGGTGACGGCGGCGGGCTGGCGGATCGAGCCGCCGGTGTCCGTGCCGATCGCCAGCGGGGCCTCGTAGGAGGCGAGGGCGGCGGAGGAACCGCCGCCGGAGCCACCGGGGATCCGGGTCAGGTCCCAGGGGTTGCCGGTCGGGCCGTAAGCGCTGTTCTCGGTGGAGGACCCCATGGCGAACTCGTCCATGTTGGTCTTGCCGAGGATCACGACGTCCGCGTCCTTGAGCCGCTTGGTGAGCGTGGCGTCGTACGGCGGGATCCAGCCCTCGAGGATCTTGGAGCCGACCGTGGTCGGGATGCCCTCGGTGGTGAAGATGTCCTTCAGTGCCAGCGGCACACCGGCCAGCGGTCCCAGCTTCTCGCCGCGCGCGCGCTTCTCGTCCACGGCGCGGGCCTGCGCGAGCGCGCCCTCACGGTCGACGTGCAGGAAGGCGTGCACCTTCTCGTCCACGGCCTCGATACGCGCCAGATGCGCCTCGGTGACCTCGACGGCGGTGAGCTCGCCGGAGGCGATCTTCGCGGCGATCTCGGCCGCGGTGAGCTTGATGATGGTGCTGTCCGTCATGGTCAGTCCTCCCCCAGGATCTGCGGCACCTTGAAACGCTGCTGCTCCTGCGCCGGCGCGCCGGAGAGCGCCTGCTCGGGGGTGAGCGACGGACGGACCTCGTCCGCGCGCATGACGTTCGTCAGCGGCAGCGGGTGGGAGGTCGGCGGCACGTCTTGGTCGGCGACCTCGGCGACGCGGGCGACCGCGCCGATGATGTCGTCCAGCTGTCCGGCGAAGTGGTCGAGCTCTTCGGCCTTCAGCTCCAGACGCGCCAGCCGGGCGAGGTGGGCGACCTCCTCGCGCGTGATGCCAGGCATGCAGCGATCCTCAGGGTGAGTGTTCGGGTTTTGGCCCCAATCCTATGGGGCCGCCACCCGTGCCCGCGAAACGCTTTGCCCGGCCGGCTTCACGCGGCGGCCGCTGGGGCACCCGGGTGGACTCCGCTCTCCCGCCGCCCCGGCTCCCGCCGGCCCGCCGCGCCGATGGGGTAGCGATGGTCGGGTGCGTACGCCCGTGGCCGACGACGGACCCGTGATCGCCCGGATCACCGTCACCGCCACCGTGGCCTGGCAGGCCTCGGTATGGCTGGGTGCCGACCAGCCCCCGGTCTTCGCCGCCCTGGTCCCGGTCTTCGCCATGCGCGGCAGCCCCGGGGCGGCGGTGGTCACCTCGCTCAGCCGGGTCCTGGGCGTGGTCGCGGGGGTCCTGCTCGGGATCGGTGTGCTGAACGTGCTGCGCCCCCAGGCACTCACGCTGGCCCTGGTCGTGGGCGCGGGTCTGCTCATCGGGGCGGTGCTGCGCCCGGGCGGCGAGCTCAACGTGCAGGTCGCGGTTTCCGCGCTGCTGGTGTTCGCCAATCCCAGCCCCGGTGCCTACGGGACCGCGCGGGTGTGGGAGACCGCGGTCGGTGCCGTGGCGACGGTGCTGCTCGGACCGCTGCTGTGGCCGCCCGACCCACGCCGCGTGCTGCGGGCGACCGTACGGGACTGCGGCGCGCGGCTGGCCCGCGCGCTGACCGGAACGGTCGCCGTACTCGGTACCGACCCGGCCGCAGCGCAGGACAACCTCGTACGG
Organism: Streptomyces sp. NPDC127084; assembly: GCF_042724175.1. Taxonomy (NCBI): domain Bacteria; kingdom Bacillati; phylum Actinomycetota; class Actinomycetes; order Kitasatosporales; family Streptomycetaceae; genus Streptomyces; species Streptomyces sp. NPDC127084. Next base: position 76,859 of record NZ_JBHXFA010000002.1, on the reverse strand, counting down.
GTGCGGAAGGACATGCGGGAGCTCCAGCACACGGCCCGGGAGTCGCAGGATGCCGAGCGCCTCCTGGCGTTCAACCCGTGGCAGCGGCGGCACAGGGAAGCCGTCCGGGACCTGTGCCGCCACATCGCCGTCGCGGCCGAACTCGCCTCACATGTCCAGGTGCTCGCCAGGGAGGCCGCGTTCTTCACCCCGCGCCCTGACACCGTCGCGGACCTGGTGAAGGCGCGCCGGCCCTGTACGGCGATCGCGGCGGCCACCGCTCGGGCCATCGAACTCCGTATGGAGGGCGGGGACGCGGGCCCCGCGATCGCCGAGGCCCGCGGCGAACTGGACGCCTTCAAGCGCGCCACCCCCCGTCCCGCCGCCGTGGCGCTGCGGCGGCCGTTCCAGCGGATCCTGGACGACCTGGATGACCTGGATGATCCGGACGGCGACGAGGGTGCCAAGGACACCGGGAGCACTGGGAGCACCGGGTCGAATATGTGACCGAGTTCATGGTGCTCGCGGCGATATCCACCGGCGGTCTCGTAGATGATCTACGGGGCACGAAGGGGGACTCCCGATGATCCAGCTGTCCGCCGGACCGATGACCTGGGTGGCCGCGGGTGACAGCATCACCCATGGGGTGCTGCACACCCACGGCGCGCGGGGATGGGTCGAGCACGTGCACGAGCGGGTGCGCTGGCAGCTCGACCGGCTGACCGACATCGTCGTGAACACCGGTGTCTCGGGCTGGACAGCCGCTGAGGTACTCGCCTCCTACGACCATCTGATCGGCCGCTTCTCCCCCGACGTGCTCTCCATATCCCTGGGCACCAACGACGCCCTCGACGGAACGGCCGCCCTCCCCGGGTTCCACCGGGCGATGCGGTCGATTATCAGGCGCACCGGCGGCGCACAGATCGTGGTTCACACCCCGGTCCCGGTCAGCGAGACCGGGCGGGTCAGACGTGCCGCGCTGCCGGACTACTGCCAGGCCGTCCGCGAGATCGCGCAGGACACCGGGGCCCTCCTCGTCGACCACGAGGCGTACTGGAAGGCGCAGTTCGGCGACGAGGACCCGATCCCCTGGCTCGACGATCCGGTGCACCCGAACGCCGTCGGGCATCTCCACATGGCCAACCACACCCTGCGCACGCTCGGACTGGGTGAGCTCCGGACTCTTTAGCGGCTTCGGGCTACCGGCTGAGCGGCTTCCGCGAAGTCAGGCGCAGCCATCGGCCTTCGATGGCCGACCCCGCCGTCGCCGCGGCTGTCCGGGGGCGGAGAGCGGCCGGCGCGTCGGGGAGCCCACGGCCGTCGCAGGTTGTCCGCCAGCGGTGACGCGCCCGGTTGGCGGGCGGTTCCCGGTTCACGACATGGCCGGAGGCCGGTCCGCGTCCGCCGGCGCTGCGGCGGGCAGCTCGCCCACGGGGCGTCGCCAGCCGTGCTCGCCGCGGGCGCGGAGCCAGGCCGTGGTCTCCTGCGGAGGCATCGCGGCGGCGACCAGCCAGCCCTGGACGGCGTCGCAGCCCAGGTCCCGCAGCCGCTCCCAGGTCTCGTCGTCCTCGACACCCTCCGCGACCACGAGCAGCCCGAGCGAATGGGCCAGGTCGACGGTGCAGCGGACGATCTCGGCGTCCTGGTTGTCGATCGCGAGGCGGGCCACGAACGAGCGGTCGATCTTCAGCTCGCTCACCGGGAGGCGCCGCAGATGGACCAGCGAGGAGTAGCCGGTACCGAAGTCGTCGAGGGACATCTTCACTCCGTGGCCCGCGAGCCCGGCGAGGGTGTCGGCGGCGCGCTGCGGGTCCTCCAGCAGCACATGCTCGGTGATCTCCAGTTGGAGGGCTCCGGCCGGTACGCCGTGCCGGGCCAGCCGCGCCGCGACGGCTCCGGCGAACCCGGGGGTGTGGACGTCACGCGGCGACACGTTGACGGCGACCGGGACATGCAGCCCCTCGGCCCGCCATCGGGCCACCTGTGCGAGCGCGGTCTCCAGGACGTACTCCGTCAGATGGGGCATCAGCCCGGAGGACTCGGCGATGGCGATGAACTCGTCCGGCGGGACCTGGCCGCGGTCCGGGTGCACCCAGCGCACCAGAGCCTCGAGCCCGGCCACCTGGCCGTCGAAGCCGACCTTGGGCTGGTAGTGCAGCTCCACGTCTCCGGCGTCCAGCGCCCTGCGCAGATCGCCCAGCAGCCCGAGCCGGTCAGGCGTGTTCGAGTCCCTCTTCGATTCATACACCTCGACGCCGGAGCGATCGCGTTTCGCCTGGTACATCGCCACATCCGCGCGCCTGAGGAGCCCTTCGGCGTCCAGTGCGTGGTCGGGGAAGAGTGCGAGCCCCGCGCTTGCTTCCAGTATGAGGGTGAGCCCGTCGAGATCGAGCGGCGAGGAGAGCCGGCCGACCAGCTGGCGGGCGACGCGCTGGGCGCTGGTGGCGGAGTCCGTGGCCGGCAGCAGCACGGCGAACTCGTCGCCGCCGAGCCTGGCCGCCTCCGCTCCGCGCGGCAGTGCGAGCCGCAGCCGTTCGGCGATCTGGAGCAGCAGCCGGTCCCCCGCCAGATGCCCGAGGGTGTCGTTGACGGAGCGGAAGCGGTCGAGGTCGATGAGGACGAGTGCGGACCGGGCGCCGACTCCCTCGGCTTCCTCGAGCGCCGCCCAGGTGCGCTCCAGCAGCCACTGCCGGTTGGGCAGTCCGGTCAGTGGGTCCCGCAACTGCTCCTCGGCCCGGGCCCGGGCGATCCACAGAGTGGAGTCCAGGGCGATCAGCGGCACGGCGAAGAGCGGCAGCAGGATCGGCAGCGCGGTCGCCACCACACAGATCAGCGGGGCGATGCCGAGCAGCGCCACCGCGACAAGGCCCTGCCGCAGCAGGGCCGTACGGGCGGCGGTGGGCAGTCCGCCGCTCTGCGGCGCCAGCGTGTACCACAGCACCGTTCGGGTGACGCCGAGATAGGCGGTGGCCGCGAGCACCACTTCGGGGCCGGCGTCAGCCCCCCAGTCCAGGGGTGACCAGGGCTGGTTCACCGTCGGCACCTCGCCGAACGCGGCGAGCACCAGGGCCGCGGCGCCGACGCCCAGTACATCCGCCGCTCCGTGCAGCAGCCCTTGCCTCCAGCGGTGCCTGCGGGCCGCGCCGACGAGCAGCACGACCGCGAGGCTGACGAGCCCCGCGGGCACCCAGCCGTAGAGCAGCAGCACCGCGAGGGTGAGGGCGGCACCCGAACCGGTGCCGCCCCACCAGCGGTCGCGGCCCAATGCGACCAAATGGCTGACGATGAGGCCGGTGAGCACGGCGAGGGACCAGCCCTCAACCCCGACGGGAAACAGCGGGTGTCCCTGCGTCAGTGCCGCGACGATGCCCGCCGCCAGGGCGAGGGCGGCTAGCCCCACGACCACGAAGGGCATCCCGGCGGCGATACGCTCAAACCCCCGGAAACCACGCGGCCGTGAGACCGGGGCGGCGTTCTCGGTCGGTTCCATACCCGTCCCTCTCACAGCCGGCGGTGCCGATGCCACGCGATGGGCTACCTGTCCTGCCACCACGGCCGGAACCTCACCACGCAGCCGTGTGCGACAGGCGCACAACTCAACAGTAGGCTGCGGAAGGCTTGGACGGGCAGCGCTCTACAGCTCTTGCCCGATTGCGGCCCAGCCACCCTTATCCCTCTGATATGCGCCGATCGGGTGAACCCATCAGAGGGAACGCTCGATCATACGTGCCACTCCTGGCCGCACTTCGCCCCCTACTCCTCGACCGGCATCGCGGCCGCTCGGGCAGCGTCCGGACCTTGGTCCAGCAGCACCCCGAAGCCGTCCTCGTCCAGCACCGGCACCTTCAGCTGCATGGCCTTGTCGTACTTGGAGCCGGGACTGTCGCCGACCACCACGAAGGAGGTCTTCTTGGAGACCGAGCCCGTCACCTTCGCCCCGAGGCCCTGAAGGGCGTCCTTGGCGCCGTCCCTGGTGTACTTCTGCAGGGTGCCCGTGACGACGACCGTGAGGCCCTCCAGCGGACGCGGGCCCTGGTCCTCACCGGCGCCCTCGTCCTCCATCCGGACGCCAGCGGCCCGCCACTTGCGCAGGATCTCGCGGTGCCAGTCCTCCTCGAACCACTGCTTCAGCGAGGCGGCGATGGTCGGTCCGACGCCCTCGACCGCCGCCAGCTCCTCCTCCGACGCCTGCTCGATCCGCTCGATGGAGCGGAACTCACGGGCCAGCGCCTCGGCTGCCACCGGGCCGACATGGCGGATGGACAGACCCGTGATGACGCGGGCCAGCGGGCGCTCCTTGGCCGCCGCGATGTTCTCCAGCAGCGCCAGGGTGTTCTTCTTCGGCTCGCCCTGCTGGTTGGCGAAGACGGTGACGATCTTCTCCTCACCGGTCTTCGGGTCCCGCTTGGGCAGCCCGCTGTCCTGGTCCAGGACATAGGCCTTGATGGGCAGCAGCTTCTCGACCGTCAGATCGAACAGATCGCCCTCGTCGGCCAGCGGAGGATCGGCCGGCTCCAGGGGCTTGGTCAGCGCCGCCGCCGCGACATAGCCGAAGGCCTCGATGTCCAGGCACTTGCGCCCACCGAGATAGAACAACCGCTCGCGCAACTGGGCGGGGCAACTGCGGCTGTTGGGGCAGCGGAGGTCGATGTCGCCCTCCTTCATCGGCCGCAGCGCCGTACCGCACTCAGGGCACTCGGCCGGCATCACGAACTCCCGCTCGCTGCCGTCCCGAAGATCCACCACAGGACCGAGGATCTCGGGGATGACGTCGCCCGCCTTGCGCAGCACCACGGTGTCGCCGATCAGCACGCCCTTGGCCTTCACCACGTCCTGGTTGTGCAGCGTGGCGAACTCGACCTCGGAACCGGCCACCTTGACCGGCTCCACCTGCGCGTAGGGAGTGACCCGGCCCGTACGGCCCACACCCACGCGGATGTTGACCAGCTTGGTGTTGACCTCCTCCGGGGCGTACTTCCAGGCGATGGCCCAGCGCGGGGCCCGGGAGGTCGAGCCGAGCCTGCCCTGGAGCGGGATCTCGTCCAGCTTGACCACCACTCCGTCGATCTCGTGCTCGACGGAGTGCCGGTGCTCGCCGTAGTACGCGATGAACTCGCGCACCTCGTCCAGGGAGCCGACCACCTTGTTGTGCTGTGCCGTCGGCAGACCCCATTCGTGCAGCAGCTCGTACGCCTGCGACAGACGGGTGATCTCCAGACCGTCCCGCGCCCCGATGCCGTGCACCACCATGTGCAGCGGAAGCGTCGCGGTGACCTTCGGGTCCTTCTGGCGCAGCGAACCCGACGCCGAGTTGCGCGGGTTGGCGTACGGCTGCTCACCCGCCGCGACACGCCGCGCGTTGAGCTCCTCGAACGCCTCCATCGGGAAGTAGACCTCACCGCGGATCTCGACCAGATCCGGGATACGGTCGCCCTTCAGCCGCTCCGGGATGTCCCCGATCGTCCGCACGTTCGGCGTGATGTCCTCGCCGGTGCGGCCGTCACCACGGGTCGCCGCCCGGGTCAGCCGGCCCTTCTCGTAGGTCAGATTGACCGCGAGGCCATCAACCTTGAGCTCGCACAGGAAGTGGTGCGCGGACGTCCCGACCTCCTTCGCGACCCGATCCGCCCAGCCGGTCAGCTCCGCCTCGTCGAAGGCGTTGTCCAGCGACAGCATCCGCTCGCGGTGCTCGACGGCAGTGAACTCCGTCTCGTACGCCCCAGCGACCTTCTGGGTCGGAGAGTCGGGGGTGCGCAGCTCCGGATACTCCTCCTCCAGCGCCTCCAGCGCCCGCAGCAGCTTGTCGAACTCGGCGTCGCTGATGACCGGCTGGTCCTTCACGTAGTACCGGAAGCGGTGCTCCTCGATCTGCTCCGCCAGCTGGGCGTGGTTCTCCCGTGCCTCCGCGGGCACCGTCCCCTGCTGTTCGACAGCCACCGTGATGTCCTCCCGTTACCTCAGCCCCGAGTCCATTACTCAGGGTTGTCCGCGAGTGATCTCGCCGCCCTGACACAGTGCGCGAGAGCCGCACGCGCGTAGGCGGGCGAAGCACCCGCCAGCCCGCACGAAGGAGTGATTACCACAGACCCCTCAAGAGTCCCCGGACTCAGCCCCAGCCTGCGCCACAGCGCCCTGACACCCATGACGCTACCGCCCGGGTCTGACAACGGGCCGTCCGTGGACCCGACCACCCCCGCGAAGAGCTTCGTACCGCCCTCGACCGCCTCCCCGATCGCCTCCTCATCACGCTCGGTGAGCAAGCTGAAATCGAACGAGACCCCGGTGGCCCCGGCGCGGCGCAGCAGCGCGAACGGCACATCGGGGGCGCAGGAGTGCACCACCACAGGACCGTCCGTGACCGCTCGCATGTCGCGCAGCGCGCTCTCAACAAGCTGCCGGTCCACCGCCCGATGCGTCCGGTAGCCGCTCGCGGTCCTGATCTGCCCGCGCAGCACCGCGGTGAGGGACGGCTCGTCCAGCTGAAGCACCACCCGCGCCCCCGGAACGCGCCGCCGCACTTCGGCGAGGTGCCCGCGCAGCCCCTCGGCGAGCGAGGCCGCGAGGTCACGGCAGGCACCAGGGTCTGCCAAGGCCGCCTCGCCGTTCCGCAACTCCAGTGCGGCGGCCAGCGTCCACGGGCCCACGGCCTGGACCTTCAGCGGGCCCTCGTATCCCTGGGTGAACTCCTCCAGCGCGTCCAGGTCCTCGCCGAGCCAGGACCTGGCGCGCCGGGTGTCGCGACCCGGCCGGTCACTGACCCGCCAGCCGCTGGGCTCGACATGCCCGTACATCTCCACCAGCAGACCGATGGTCCGGCCGATCATGTCCGCGCCCGGGCCCCGGGCGGGCAGTTCGGGCAGGTACGGGAAGTCCTCGAATGAGCCGGTGACGGTCTTGGCCGCCTCGCGGGCGTCGCCGCCCGGCATGGACCCGACACCGGTGGCCCGGCCCCACACAAAGGTCTCGTCGGTCCGGTCTGATCGGTCTGATCGGTCTGCCTGGCCCGTTCGGCCTGTCCGGTCTGCCTGCTCTGTCACTGGCCCGGCCGCACCGTCAGATCGTTGATCTCCGCGTCTCGCGGCAGATCGAGGGCGGTGAGGACCGTCGTCGCGACCGACTCCGTGCTGATCCAGCGGGCCGGGTCGTACTCCTTGCCCTCCTGCTGGTGCACCTTGGCCTGCATCGGACTCGCGGTACGCCCCGGGTAGACCGAACTGACCCGGATGCCGTTGGGCTTCTCCTCCTCGCGCAGCGAGTCGGCGAGCGCCCTGAGGCCGTGCTTGGAGGCGGCGTACGCGCTCCAGCCCGCGTGCGCGGTGAGCCCCGCGCCGGAGTTCACGAAGATCACCGTGCCCTGCGCGGCCCGCAGTTGCGGAAGCAGGAGACGGGTCAGCTCGGCCGGTCCCACCAGGTTCACGTCGAGCTGGGCATGCCAGGTCTTCGGCGTGAGGTCGCCGACCGGACCCAGGTCCACGATTCCGGCGATATGCAGCAGCGAGTCAAGGCGTTCGGGCATGGTCTGGTGCGAGAACGCCCAGGAGAGCCGGTCGGGTGCGGCGAGGTCGCCGACGAGCGTACGGGCCCCGGGGTACGCCTGGGCGAACTCCTTGGCACGTCCCGCATCGCGTGCCAGCAGCACGAGTTCGTCACCGCGCTCATGCAGCCGGCGTGCGACGGAGGCGCCGATGCCGGAGCCCGCGCCGGTGATCAGATGAGTAGCCATAGGGGCAATGCTCGCATCACCGCATGCCTGAGGACTCCTCAAGGTAGGCGAGCGCGCCGACGGGCTCCTCGGCGAAGAACACCAGGTCGCTGAGGGGCACGGGCAGGAAGCCCTCGGCCTCCATGCGCAGGAACTGCTGCCGGAGCCCGTCGTAGAAACCCGCGGTGTTGAGCAGCACCACCGGCATGGTGGTGTGCCCGTGCTTCTTCAGCTCCAGGATCTCGGTGGCCTCGTCCAGTGTCCCCGTACCACCGACCATGATCACCACGGCGTCCGCGCGGCTGAGCATCTGCGCCTTGCGCTCGGCGAGATCGCGGGCCACCACCATCTCGTCGGCGATGGCGCGCGCCCGGTCCGAGAGGAACTCGACGGACACACCGACCAGGCGCCCTCCGGCTTCCTGCACACCGTCGGCGACGACCTTCATCAGGCCGACGTCCGACCCTCCCCAGACGAGCGTGTGGCCGCCCTTGCCGAGCAGTTCGGCGAACTCGCGGGCCGGCCGGGTGTAGCGCTCGTCAAGATCGGCGGCGGAGAGGAAGACGCAGATATTCATACGGTCACGGTACGGGGCTCCCTGGACGCCCCGTACCGCGCCGATGAGTTCGCACGCGCCGGATGACGCGGGCCGCCATCGGGTGGCGCGGGCCGGATCGCCGGTCTACGCGACCGCGTCCGCGCCCCGCCGTACCGTCGTGGCGATCGTCGCCGAGCCGACCACACGGGTGCCGTCGTACAGCACGATCGCCTGGCCGGGCGCCACCCCGCGCACCGGCTCGCTGAAGGTGACGCGCAGTTCGCCGCCGGTCAGCTCGGCGGTGACCTCGGTCTCACCGCCGTGGGCGCGCAGCTGGGCGGTGTAGCCGCCCGGCCCCTGCGGGGCGGCGCCGCACCAGCGTGGCTTGATCGCGGTCAGGGCGCTGACCTCAAGCGCCTCGGCCGGCCCCACCGTGACGGTGTTGTCGACGGGTGAGATGTCCAGGACGTAGCGCGGCTTGCCGTCGGGCGCGGGGTGGCCGATGCGCAGCCCCTTGCGCTGGCCGATGGTGAATCCGTACGCGCCCTCGTGGGTGCCGAGTTTCGTACCGGTCTCGTCCACGATGTCGCCCTCCGCCTTGCCGAGGCGGTTCGCGAGGAAGCCCTGGGTGTCGCCGTCGGCGATGAAGCAGATGTCGTGGCTGTCGGGCTTCTTCGCCACCGCGAGCCCCCGCCGCTCGGCCTCGGCGCGGATCTCGTCCTTGGTGGTGAGGGTGTCGCCGAGCGGGAACATCGCGTGGGCGAGCTGCTTCTCGTCGAGGACGCCCAGCACATAGGACTGGTCCTTGGCCATGTCGCTCGCCCGGTGCAGCTCGCGGCTGCCATCGTCCTGTACGACCACCGTCGCGTAGTGGCCCGTGCACACGGCGTCGAAACCGAGCGCCAGGGCCTTGTCCAGCAGTGCGGCGAACTTGATCTTCTCGTTGCAGCGCAGACACGGATTGGGCGTCCGGCCCGCCTCGTACTCCGCGATGAAGTCCTCCACGACGTCCTCGCGGAAGCGCTCGGCGAGGTCCCAGACATAGAAGGGGATGCCGATGACATCGGCGGCGCGTCGTGCGTCGCGCGAGTCCTCGATGGTGCAGCAGCCACGGGCGCCGGTGCGGAAGGACTGGGGATTCGCGGAGAGTGCCAGGTGTACGCCGGTGACGTCGTGCCCGGCTTCGGCGGCGCGAGCGGCGGCGACGGCGGAGTCCACACCGCCGGACATGGCGGCGAGCACACGGAGCGGACGCGGAGGAGTCTGAGTCATAGCCCTACCAGGGTACGGGGCCGTGGGAACCGCAGGCTCCCGAGTATGCGTTCGTGTATGTGAGAGCGGGCGGCGTAGGGGTGGCATGGGCGGCAGTGGAGACGGACGGCGGGGTGTCGGCCGCAGGGCGGTGCTGATCGGCGGCGGGGCCGCGCTCGTCGGTACGGGGGTGGCGGCCCGTGACGAGATCAGGCGCTGGTGGTGGCGGCTGCCCGGAGTGGAGAAGGACCGGGTGGAGGGCGAGCTGGACCACCCGGGGGCACTGTGGACGGCGGCGTCCGGGGCCAACTGGCGCCGGGCCGACCGCCCTGACGACTACGTGATCGACCGCGTGGTGATCCATGTCGTCCAGGGCAGCTACGCGACCGCCCTGAAGGTCTTCAAGAACCCGGCTCATCGCGCGGCGACCCACTATGTGGTGGGCAAGGACGGGCGGATAGCCCAGCTTGTCCGCGAGCTCGATGTGGCGTACCACGCCGGGAGCCGTTCGATGAACCAGCGCAGCATCGGGATCGAGCACGAGGGTTTCGTGGACCGGCCGAAGGACTTCACGGACGCGATGTACGCCGCGTCGGCCCGGCTGACGGCCGGGATCTGCCGGCGGTACGGAATCCCGGTGGACCGGGAGCACATCATCGGGCACGTGGAGGTGCCGGGCGCGGACCACACCGATCCCGGTCCGCACTGGGACTGGGACGGCTATCTGCGGCTGGTGCGCTCGACGTCCGTGCCGACGGAGTCCGAGGCGGTCAGCTGAGCCCTGCCGAACGCGCCCGCTCGACCACCGGGCCGATGGCCTTCGCGACGGCCTCCACGTCCTCCTGGGTGGAGGTGTGGCCCAGACTGAAGCGCAGCGTCCCGCGGGCCAGCTCCGGATCGGTGCCGGTCGCGAGCAGCACATGGCTGGGCTGGGCGATCCCGGCCGTACAGGCGGAGCCGGTGGAGCACTCGATGCCCTGGGCGTCGAGCAGCAGCAGCAGGGAATCCCCCTCGCAGCCGGGGAAGGTGAAGTGGGCGTTGGCCGGCAGCCGGTGCTCAGGGTCGCCGCCGAGGATCGCGTCGGGTACGGCGGTGCGTACGGCGTCGACCAGCCGGTCCCGCAGGGCGCCGACCTCGTGTACGAAGTCCGCGCGCCCCTCCGCCGCGAGCCGCCCCGCGACGGCGAAGGCGGCCACGGCGGGTACGTCGAGGGTGCCCGAGCGGACGTGGCGTTCCTGGCCGCCGCCGTGCAGCACCGGCACTGGGGTGTACTCCCGGCCGAGCAGCAGCGCACCGATGCCGTAAGGCCCACCGATCTTGTGGGCGCTGACGGTCAACGCGGCGAGGCCGGATGCCCCGAAGTCCACATCGAGCTGTCCGAACGCCTGCACGGCGTCGGAGTGCAGCGGGATGCCGTACTCGGCGGCGGTGTCGGCGAGTTCGCGGACCGGCAGCACCGTGCCGATCTCGTTGTTGGCCCACATCACGGTGACGAGGGCGACATCGTCCGGATCCCGCTCGATCGCCTCGCGCAGAGCCTGGGGGTGCACCCGGCCGTGCCGGTCGACGGGCAGGTACTCGATGGTGGCGCCCTCGTGTTCACCGAGCCTTGACGCCCTTGCCCGTGTAGCCGGCCGCCCACGCCGTCGGGGCGCCGATCTGCGGCACGGACTTGTCGAGGCTGGCCTTGCGGACACCGTCGAGCCAGACGTGCGCGATACCGGCGGCCGACTTGTCGCCGTTGGTGACGGCCTTCCACAGCTCGGGCGCGTCCTGCTGCGGGGTCTGCAC
>NZ_JBHXFA010000002.1:47616-65588 GCF_042724175.1 Streptomyces sp. NPDC127084 | reverse complement strand
CCCCGAGGCCCAGCGGAGGGGAGACCGGAAGCTGAGGGAAGTCCACACTCCCGTCGGGTCGTTCCCCCGCGCGCCCCCGGGGGCCCCCCGGGGGGGGCCCCCCCGGGGCTGGACAGTACCCGGGTACGACGGGGGTCGGCATCGCGGCGGGCCCAGTAGAGGCCCTTGACGGCGAGGTTGTCCGCCTCGGTGCCACCGGAGGTGAAGACGACCTCGCTGGGGCGCGCGCCGAGCGCGTCGGCGAGTGTCTCCCTGGCCTCCTCGACGGTACGGCGGGCCCGGCGGCCCGCGGCGTGCAACGACGAGGCGTTGCCGGTGACGGCGAGCTGGGCGGTCATCGCCTCGACCGCTTCCGGAAGCATCGGAGTGGTCGCGGCGTGGTCGAGGTATGCCATGGTGCCCACGATTCTACGAGTCACGGGGCACCCGGCCGTGCCCCCGGGTGCCCCGTGGCACTCGTACGGACAGCCCACTCGTACGGACCGGGCGCACCCGCACGGACCAGCTGCGCTCGAACGGACCGGACACACTCGGCGACCGGCCCGGCCGGTGGAACCCGGCCGGGTGCCGTCAGGGGAACCCGGCCGGGAGTCGCTGCGGTATCAGCCGCCGAAGCTCCAGACGACGGCGTTGCTGCTGTCGAGGAGCACAGCGAGTACGACGAGGTCGGCGATGCCGAGACCGAGACCGAGCAGGGCGCGCCCGCGGCGGGCGGTGCCGCGCAGCAGGGCGAGACCGCCGAGGACGATCGCGGAGGGGCCGAGGATCACGTTCATCACCAGCAGGCCGAGCAGCCCGAGCACGAAGGAGGCGACGGCCATCCCGTCGGCGTCGCGCGTGCTGCTGGTGAACCGTCGGGTAGGAGAAGCGAGTTCCATGTCCTGCTCCCTGGAGTCAGTGGGTACGGCGGCGTGCGCGGCGCTCGCGTACGGCGAAGACGAGCAGCCAGATACCGATGACGGTGGCCGCTGCGGCGGACGCGGAAAGCGGGATCTGTGCCACGGCGCCCAGGACGACTCCCAGGAGGAGCAGCGCGGCAACGAGGGCAATCATGATCAGCCTTTCACTGAGAGTACGACTGTTCACTGACTTCTCAGTCTAGTATTCCCAGAACCGGCGAACACATGTTTACTGAATGGCATGAGTCACACCTTCGGCATCCGCCAGACCCAGAAGCTGAAGACCCGGCAGGCCCTCCTGGACGCGGCGCTTCGCCTCCTTGAGCACCAGAGCCTCAGCAGCCTCGGCCTGCGTGAGGTCACCAGGGCCGTCGGGGTGGCGCCGGCGGCGTTCTACCGGCACTTCACGGATCTCGCGGAGCTCGGTGTGGCTCTGGTGGAGGAGGCTCTGGGCAGCCTGCACGGGCTGGTCGCCGATCTGCTCGCGGAGACGGGCGACGCCGAGCTGCGCATCACGCGCACGGTGGACCTGATCGCACGCCATGTCCGGGCCCAGCCCGCCCACTTCCGCTTCGTCGCGCGCGAGCGGCACGGCGGTTCCAGCAGGGTCCGCGCCGCCATCGCGACCCAACTGGACTCGTTCACCGTCGAGGTGGCCAGGGCGTTCGCCGCGGAACCGGGTTCCCAGGGCTGGACGGAGGAGGACCTGCGCATGCTGGCGGGGCTCTACGTGGAGCACATGGTGCTCACCGCGTCGGCGTTTCTGTCGGCGTACGAGACGGAGAGCGGCGGCGATCCGGCGGCGGACGAGCGGGAGGTCGGCCGCGTCGCCCGCAACCGCCTGCGCCTCATCACCCTGGGCCGCCGTCACTGGCTGGAGGACGACACCTTCCGGTCCCGCGACTGACCCCGTGCCCCCTCCGCGCGGTCAATCGCGCTGGGAAGCCCGATCCCCCGCGTCCGCGGGCCGGCCGGCACCCGCCAGGAAGCGCCACACCAGGCCGTGCCCCAGCATGACCAGCAGGATCAGCAGGACAGCCTCGGCCTGGAGCGCCGACAGGCCGATGGCACCTGCGACTTCGGGGGCCGCCCCCACCACGGCGATCAGCGCGTAGATCCCGGCCGCCGCGCCCATGGCCGGGCTGAGCAGCCCCGAAGCGGCATCGCGGCGTCCGCGCGCCAGCAGCCGCAGCGTCGACACACAGCCGACAACCGCGAGTACGACGAAGCTGGCCCGCCAGACACCGGGGGTTTCGCTCCCGCCGACCTGGGCGAACAGGCCCATCGCCGCAGGCAGCAGAAAAGAGAGGTAGACGCCGCCGACGATCCGGCGCAGCGGCGGCAGGCGCAGCCAGTCGGCGTGCCCCTGCACCACGTTCCACCACAGGCCCACCAGCGTGAAGCAGGTCGCCGCGAAGAGCGCGTAGAACGTGCTGACATCCATCGGGCGAGCGTCGCACGGAGACGCGGTCGCCCCAGAGGACCGACACTCCTCAGGCACCCGGCCGAGTGCCGGTGCGCCGGGCAACCCGGCCGATTGCCGGTACGGCTGCGGGGCTTCGGCGCCGGGCGTCCTCAGTGCCTGGGCAGGGGCACCTTGGCCAGCTGGCGGGACTGGGCGACCAGACGGTCCGCGCTGTCCCAGACCTCGGCGTCCTCCTCCAGGAAGCCGCCCGCGAGATTGCGGGTGGTGATGGCGACGCGCAGCGGCCCGGGGGCCGGGCGGCAGCGGATGTGCGTGGTGAGCTCGACGGTCGGGGTCCAGCCCTGGATGCCGATCTCGAAGGCGGTCGGCGGCAGCGCGTCGACCGTCAGCAGCAGCGACAGCGGGTCCGCGTCCCGGCCGTCGGCCAGCCCGAACCAGCCGCGCATCTCACCCTTGCCGGAAGGGGCACCCACGGCCCAGCCGACGGTGGCGGGGTCGAGCTTGATGTCCAGACGCTCGGTGATGGCCGTGGAGCCGGGGATGGCGTCGGACGCGGGTCCGTCTGCCGGGCCCAGGCAGAGCTCGTACGGCGGGATGGCCGGGGGCTTCGCGGTCGTCCGGACGTCGTCGGGCAGCTTGTCCAGGTCGCCGTAGGTGGCGAGGACGCGGATGCGCTCGACCTCGGTGCCGTCCTCCGCGTACTGGAACAGGGACGCCTGGCCGGTGGAGACGGTGCGTCCGGTGCGGACGACCTCGGTGCGGATCACCGCGGGGCCGGGCTCGGAGGCGCTCAGGTAGTGGGCCGATACCGAGAACGGGTCCGGGTGCGGGAGGGCGTCACCGAGCGCACGCCCGAGTATCGCCAGCAGATAGCCGCCGTTGACAGCCCGGATGATCGTCCAGCCCGCGGAGAGCTCCGCCTGGTACACGCCCGGGAGTCCCGGGTCTCGCAGGGTGACAGCGGTGTCGCGGTCGAACTCGCTGTTCCCGATGGTTGCCTGTGCCGCCTGTGCCATGGCGTGCACCGTACAGCAGGAAACTACTAAGCGGTAGCTTTCTCTGCTGTCTCCTCCGTCTCACTCGCCGCTGACCTGCGGTTCCACGCACGTGGAGCCCGCCAGTGGAAGCGCAGGGCGAGCAGACGCAGGACGAACGCGGTCACCACGGCGAGGCCGCTGGTGGCCGCGTTCAGCACATCGAACCTGATGCAGAGCGCCACCATGGCGGCACCGACCATGGCGGGGACGGCGTACAGATCCCGGTCCCAGCGCAGCAGCGAGGGCACCTCGTTGGCGAGCACATCCCGCAGCACGCCGCCTCCGACGGCGGTGGCGAGCCCGAGCACGGCGGACGACGTCAGTCCGAGGCCGTACTCGTACGCCTTCGTGGTTCCCGTGACACAGAACAGCCCGAGACCGGCGGCGTCGAAGACGTTGACCGAGCCCTGGATGCGCTCGACCTCCGGATGCAGGAAGAAGACGAGTGCGGCGGCGACGAGCGGCATCAGGAAGTAGCCCAGATCCGTGAACGCGGCGGGCGGCACCG
The DNA here is from genome assembly GCF_042724175.1 of Streptomyces sp. NPDC127084. NCBI lineage: Bacteria > Bacillati > Actinomycetota > Actinomycetes > Kitasatosporales > Streptomycetaceae > Streptomyces > Streptomyces sp. NPDC127084. The sequence goes on along the minus strand of NZ_JBHXFA010000002.1, from coordinate 61,718 downwards.
CCCCGATGACCAGGTCCCGGAAGAGTCCACCGCCCAGCGCGGTGCTCTCCGCGAGGACGGCGATGCCGAAGACGTCGAAGTTCTTGCGGACGGCGAGGAGGGCGCCGGAGATGGCGAAGACGAAGATGCCGGCGAGGTCGAGCGCGTGTTGTACGGAGGGGGTGAACAGTTCCTGGAGCACGCGCTCCATTGTGCGGTGCGCCTCCGGCGGGGTACGTGCGCGGTGCGCCTCGCGGCGCGGGGTGCGGAGGGGATTTCGCGGCGTGCCCGCACCCCGTGGGGATGCGCCCCGTGCGGGGTGGGCGGGTTTCGCGGTGTACCGCACCCCGCGCGGTGGGCCGGGGAGTCCGTCCTCAAGCGCCGGACAGGCGCGGTAGTCGGCGTTGCCCAGCCCCGGGAAGCTGCCGTCGGGGCCGCTCCAGGGCTCGCGTCCGTGACCGTGCTGGTTCACGGCAGCACCCGCGCGGCGCGGGGTGCGGTACACCGGACGCCGAAGCCCGGTGGACCGCACCCCGCTTGCTATTTCGAGGCAGGCGCCGCGGAGGGCTCCGCGTCCTCGACGCCCTCGCGGGTCGCGGGGACCACCTCGCCCGAGGTGCGGGCGAGGTCGCCCGCGGCGATCTCCTCGGTGAAGTGGCACGCCACCTTGTGGCCGGCGGGCCCACTGCTGATCTCCCGCAACTCGGGGCGCTCTGTCGCGCATCGGTCCTGCGCCCAGGGGCAGCGGGTGTGGAAGCGGCACCCGGCAGGGGGGTTCGCGGGGGACGGCAGGTCACCCCGGAGCAGGATGCGCTCGCGGCGGTCCTCGACCTCCGGGTCCGGGACCGGCACCGCCGACATCAGCGCCTTGGTGTACGGGTGCTTCGGCTCCGCGTACAGCGCGTCGCTCGGCGCCTCCTCCACCAGCGCACCCAGGTACATGACCCCGATGACGTCCGAGATGTGCCGGACGACCGCGAGGTCATGGGCGATGACCAGATACGTCAGGCCCAGGGACTCCTGGAGCTCCTCCAGGAGGTTGATGACCTGCGCCTGGATGGACACGTCCAGCGCGGACACCGGCTCGTCGCAGATGATCACGTCCGGTTCGAGCACCAGCGCCCGCGCGATTCCGATGCGCTGGCGCTGGCCGCCGGAGAACTCGTGCGGGTAGCGGGACAGGGCGTTCGCCGGAAGCCCCACCTTCGCCAGGGTCTCCTTGATCTTCTCCCGGCGCTCCTCCTGGTTCGCGCCGATGCCGTGCGCGGCCATGCCCTCGGACAGGATCGACTCGATGTTCTGCCGGGGGTTGAGGCTGCCCAGCGGGTCCTGGAAGACCATCTGGAGCCGCCGCCGGAAGGAGCGCAGCTCCTTCTCGGGGAGCTTCGCCACATCCGTGCCGTCGAGCACGACCTTGCCGTCGGTGACGTCCACCAGCCGCAGCACCGCACGCCCGAGCGTGGTCTTGCCGCAGCCGGACTCGCCGACGAGTCCGTAGGTCTGGCCCGCCTCGACCGACAGCGAGATCCCGTCGACGGCGTAGACATGGCCGACCGTTCGGTCGAAGAGGACGCCCTTCTTGACGGGGAAGTGGACCTTCACTCCGTCGAGTTCGAGCAGGCTCATGCCGGTACCTCCGAGGTGGCCAGGACCGGGTTGACACAGCGGGCCCGGTGACCTGGCTCGCGGGGTTCGGTCAGTTGGGGCGTGCCGGTCAGGCAGTCCATCTCGTAGCGGTCGCAGCGCGGGGCGAAGGCACAGCCCTCGGCCCAGGCGATCTGGTCGTTGATGGAACCGCGGATCGGGTTGAGCGGTTCACCGCGCGGTGCGTCGAGCCGCGGGATGGAGCCGAGCAGACCGTGCGTGTACGGGTGCGTCGGGTGCGCGAACAGCTCACGGCGGCCCGCGGACTCCACCGCCTTGCCCGCGTACAGCACGTTGACCTGGTCGCACAGCCCGGCGACGACCCCCAGATCGTGGGTGATCATCAGCAGGGCGGTGCCCTCCTGGTCCACCAGTTCCTTGAGGAGTTCGAGGATCTGGGCCTGGATGGTGACGTCGAGCGCGGTGGTCGGCTCGTCCGCGATCAGCAGCCGCGGCGCGCATGCGACCGCCATGGCGATCAGGGCGCGCTGGCGCATACCGCCGGAGAGCTGGTGCGGGTACTCCTTGAGCCGCCGCGTCGGGTCGGGGATGCCGACCCGGTCCAGCAGATGGGCGGCTTCCTTGCGGGCGGCCTCGCCCTTGAGTCCCCGGTGGCGCTGGAGGATCTCGGTGACCTGCACCCCGATGGGGATGACCGGGTTCAGCGACGACAGCGGGTCCTGGAAGATCATCGCCAGCCGGCTGCCGCGCAGGTCCCGCATCTTGCGGGGGGCCAGCGACAGCAGGTCGGTGCCGTCGAAGTCGGCGCGCCCGCCGAGGGTGACGCCTTTGGACGGCAGCAGGCCCATCAGGGCCAGCGAGGTGACGGACTTGCCGCAGCCGGACTCGCCGACCAGGCCCACGACCTGACCCTGGTCGACGGAGAACGAGACTCCGTTGACGGCCCTGACTTCCTTGCGGCCGCGTCCGCCGAAGGTGACGGTGAGTTCGTCCACAGTGAGCAGTGGCATGACATCAACCTCGCAGCTTCGGGTCGAGCGCTTCGCGCATGGCTTCGCCGAGGAGGGTGAAGCCGAGGGCCGTGATGATGATGCCGACCGCCGGATACATCGACATCATCGGCTCATTGTCGAAGAACCGCTGGGCCTGGGAGAGCATCACGCCCCACTCCGGCACGGCCGGGTCGGGGTTGCCGAGGCCCAGGTACGACAGCGCGGCCGCCTCGATAATGGCGGTGGCCAGGCTGAGCGTCGCCTGGACGATCACCGGGCTCAGCGAGTTGGGCATGATCTGGGTGAGCACGATGCGCTGTTTGCGGATACCGAGCGCGCGGGCCGCCAGTACGTAGTCACTGCCGCCCTGCGCCAGCATCGAACCGCGCAGCAACCGGGCGAAGATCGGCACCTGCACCACACCGACGGCGATCATCACGGTGGTCAGCGACTGGCCCATCACCGCGGCGATGGACACGGCCAGCAGCAGCGAGGGCAGCGCCAGCATGATGTCGGTGACACGCATGACGGCGTCGTCGAGGCGCTGTCCCGCGCGTCCACCCAAGGTGGCCGCGGCTCCCGAGACGGCGCCTATCAGTGCTCCGGCGATCAGGCCGATCAGCATCGAGACCACACCGACCAGCAGGGTCTGCCGTGCGCCGACCAGCATCCGGGAGAACAGGTCGCGGCCGAGGTGGTCCAGACCGAACCAGTTCTCGCCGCGTGCTCCGATGAACTTGCCCTGGTTGGGGAATACCTCGCCGCGCCAGGCCTGGTCGGTGGGCGAGTGCGGGGCGATCCACGGGCCGATGATCGCCATCACGACGAACGCGGCGATGATCGCCGCACCGATGATCGCCATCTTGCTGGAGCGCAGCCGTCGGAACGCCTCCCGCCACAGGCTGGCGCCACTGGATGCCTCGGTCTTAGCGGTGAGCTCCGCGAGCCGGTCGATCTTGGATGTCTTGGTAGTTGCCAGGCTCATCAGTGCACCCGCACCCTCGGATCGATGATGCTGTACGCGATGTCGACCAGCAGGTTGATCAGCACGTACATCACCGCGATGAACATGATGAAGCCCACGAGCACCGGATAGTCACGGGCGTCGATGGCGGTACGGATGAAGGAACCGATACCGCCGAAAGAGAACACCGACTCGGTGAGCACGGCGCCGGACAGCAGGCTGCCCGTCAGCAGGCCGATGGCGGTGATCACGGGCAGCAGGGCGTTGCGGAGGATGTGCCGACCGCGCACGACCTTGCGCTCCAGGCCCTTGGACTCGGCGGTGCGGACGTAGTCCTCGCCGAGCACCTCCAGCACGCTGGCACGGGTCATACGCACGATGACCGCCAGCGGGATGGTGGCGAGGGTGATCCCTGGCAGTACCAGATGCATGAGGGCGTCCCAGGCAGCGTCGAACTCCCCGGTGAGGATGCCGTCGAGGACGGCGAAACCGGTCACGGTGGTGGCGTCGATCCCGCTGGTCAGACGGCCGAAGGTACCGAAGGTCTCACCGAAGGCTCCCTTGAGGAGCTGTGCGAGGAAGAAGACCGGGATGCAGATTCCGACGAGTGATCCGGATACCGAGGCCACGTCCAGCCAGCCGCCGCGCTTGCGCGCTGCCAGATATCCGAGCGGAATGCCGACCGCGGTGGCGATCAGCATCGCGGCGACACTGAGTTCCACCGTCGCGGGGAAATGCCGGACGAATTCGTCCCACACCGGCTGTCCGGTCTGGGTGGAGGTGCCGAGGTCCAGTTCGAAGATGCGCTTCAGAAAACGTCCGTACTGGACGTAGAGCGGCTGGTCGAGCCCGAGCGCCCGGTTGATACGTGCCACTTCGGCTTCGGTCGCCCGCTCGCCCAGGATCGCTGAGGCGGGTCCGCCGGGCAGTCGGTTCAGCCAGATGAACAGCAGAACCGACAGGCCGAGCAGGGTGGGTATCAGCTGTAGGAGTCGTCGTACGACGAGTCGCAACACCCCGCATGCCCCTTTCTTGCTTGTGTTGTACGAGAGCTACGGAAACGGGATGCGGGTCCGCCCGGCCGACAGTGTGCATCGGCCGGGCGGACCCCCATGCGGTGTGTTACTTGAAGGAGACCTCGGCGAAGTTCTCCTGCGTCAGCGGGGAGACCTTCGGCGGGTTGACGTTCTTGCCGAACGCGATGGCGGGCGGCGACGAGGACAGCGGGACACCCGGCAGGTAGTCCATGATGGCCTCGTTGGCAGCCTTGTAGAGGTCCACACGCTTGGTCGGGTCGGCCTCGAGGGAACCGGCCTTCACCGCCTGGAAGACCTTCTCGTCCTTGAAGCCCCACTGCTTGTCGTACCCGGCGAACCAGGTGCCGATGAAGTTGTAGCCGTCGTTGAAGTCACCGGTCCAGCCCAGCATGTGCAGGTCGCAGGAACCGGCCTCGGTGGCGTCCAGGTAGTCCGGGGCCCACTTCATCGGCTTCGGGGTGACCTTGATACCGGCCTTTTCCAGGTCGGCCTTGATCAGCTCGAAGATGTCCTGGGGAGCGGGCATGTACGGGCGGGTGACCTCGGTCGGGTAGCAGAACTCGACCGCGAGGCTGCTCTCCTTCGCGGTCGCCAGCAGCGACTTGGCCTTGGCGGTGTCGAAGGCGTACGTCTTCACCTTGTCCGAGTGGCCGGCGACCGTGTCGGGCATGAACTGGGTCGCGACCTTGCCGCCCTCGGGAAGCTGGGTCTTGACCAGGTTCTCGCGGTCGATGGCGTGCGCGATGGCCTGGCGGACCTGGGGCTTCTTCAGCGCCGGGTTCTTCTCCTGGGACATACCGAGGTAGAAGATATTGAAGACGTCGCGGGTCGGCACCTCGAAGCCGGCGCCCTGGAGCGTCTTGATGTCGGCGGGCGCGACCAGGTCGTAGCCGTTGATGTCACCGGCCTGGAGGGCCTGACGACGGCCGTCCTCGGTGTCGATGGTGCGGAAGACGAGGTTCTTCACCTTCGCCTTCTCGCCCCAGTAGTCATCGAAGCGCTCAAGGCTGACTTCCTTGTTCGCCTTGTTCCACTTCGTGATCTTGTACGGGCCGGTACCGGCGACCGTGCCGGCCTCCTGGCTGTACTTGGGGTACGTGATGGCGTCGCCCTTGGCGCTGGCGTCCTGCTTCTCGTACTCCTTGATGGCCTTCGGCGAGTGGATCGCGAGAGCCTGGAGCGAGAAGCCGCCGGGCAGGTTCGCCGAGGGCTCGTTGACCTCGATGACCGCGGTGTTCTCGTCCTTGGCGGTGCAGGACTTGTAGTTCGCCTTCGGCGCTTCCTTGTCCTCGTTGACCTTGAACCCGCCCATGATGGTCTGCCAGTAGTAGGAGACCGCACTGGACTGGTAGGTGCCCTTCCAGTTGAACCAGTGGTCGTAGTTGGCGCAGACCGCGGCGGCGTTGAGCGCCTCGCCGTCGTGGAACTTCACACCCTTGCGCAGGTTGAAGGTCCAGACCTTGCCGGCCGGGTCGCTGGACCACTTCTCGGCGAGACCGCCGACGAGCTTGCTGCCGCCGGACTCGTGCTCCAGCAGCGCCTCGAACGCCTGACGGGTGACCCGGAAGGTCTCACCGTCGGACGCGAGGGCCGGGTCGAGGGCGCCCGGGTCACCTGGCGCACCGAAGACAAAAGTGTCCCCTGCACCCTTGTCGCCGTCGCCCCGCTCGCTGGAGCAGCCGGTGGCGATCAGGCCGACCGCAAGGACAGCCGTCATCGCCCGGACGGCTCGGGACTTGAATATTCGCATGGGTCCACCCCTGGGTCGCCATGTGTGGTGTTGACCGGCCGAACACTACTCACGCATGTCAGCGCGGAGAACAGTCCGTATAACGGTGATACCGAGCTGAGACCCGGACACTTGGCAAATCGGGCGGATGCGGGACATCATGGCGCTTCGTTTAACTTCCCGGACACACAAGGCCGTTGAGGAGACGAACCGCGGGCGCAGGGCGCGCGACGCCGACAGCGCAGCAGCTCAGCGGTACTGCGCGGGGGGCGGGTAGCCGTAACCGGGCTGCGGGGACTGGGCCGGTCCGCCGTGCGCCTCACGGTCGTAGAACGGGCGGGCGCCGGCCCGCAGCCACATCGCCACCGGGTCGTACTCGTCGGACATGGCGACGGTCGAGACGGGAAGCCCGTCCGGGACAGCGGCGATGGACTGCTGCATCATCGCCCGCACGCTCTCGACGGACTGCTGCCCCGCGTCATAGAGGTCGAGACCGATGGCGAGATACGGGGCACCCAGCGCCGGCTGTACCCAGACCCGGCGCAGCGAGCGGATGGCGGGGGTGCGGTGCGCGTTCTGTGTGAGGAGTGCGTAGAACTGCGGGAGTTCGATGGCGGGGTCGGTCAACCGCAGCGGTCCTGCGGGCATCCGGTCGAGACCGGTGGCGATACGGCGCAGATCCGGCCAGGGGATGCCGACGCCGCCGCCCGGGGCATGCGGGTTCAGCCAGATGCCGTAGCGGTCCGGGAAGAGGGCACGGGCGATGTCCAGGGCACCGGTCACCTCGTGTGCGCGGTCCCAGCCGGAGGCGGTGAGCTCCTGGGTGGAGGTGACGCACGGGGCGTAGAGCTGGCCGTCGACCTCCATGTTCCCGTACTGGGCGTCGGCGGAGCCGGGTTGGCCGTGCCACAGCAGCATCCACAGTCGACCGCCCGTGGGGTCGGCGAGTGCGTGCAGCAGGGCCTCGTAGGCGTCGTACCGCCCGGGCGTCACCTGGCGCAGCATGTGCTCGACCTGCCCGGCCGCCGCAGTGCCCGACGCGCTCACTTGGATCCCGCCCCTCTTCGATCCGTTCTTGGAAACCAGCTTATGCGGCCGTACCGACACCGACCGGACGCCTGCCCTGCCATTGCGCGCACGTCCGGGCACACCTAGGCGTGCGACGGGGGGTACTGCCGGGTGTAGAAGGGTCGCACCCGGTTCAGCATCCAGTCCCCCACCGGGTCCTGGGCGATGTCCAGCAGGACCAGGTTGACCGGCCATTTCACGGGTACCCGGTCCAGCGCGCGACCGAGTGCGTCCATCGGGGCGGTGCGGTGGCGGCCCTCCCAGGCGGACATCTGGACGCCGATGAACAGGGTCGGGGCCTCGCCCTCGATGCTCGCCAGGACCCGGCGCGCGGTCTGCACGACACCGGTCTCCTCGAACTCTCCCGCCGCGGCGGCGAGGAAGTCGATGGGTTCCTCCTGCCAGTCCGGCTCGAACAGCCGCACCCGGGCGCCGCTCGCGGGCCCGTCCAGGGGGGTTCGGCCGGCCCGGCACAGTTCGGCGACGGCCGGCGGTGGCAGGGGTACCCCGACGGCGCCGCCGGGGTTCACCGCGATACCCAACTGCGGCGGCAGCCCGCGGGCGAACTCGACCGCGGGCGCCACGGTGCCGGAAATGTTCTCGCCCAGACACCGCACGAACTGCTGGTGTGAGCTGTAGACGGGCACATACGGCGCCCCGTCTATCTCCAGCGTCGGCAGGTCGAGGCTTGGGCTGTCCGGTCCGCCTCCGTTGGGCAGGGGCACCCAGACGTGGCTGCGGCCGAGCACCTCGACGAGCCGGCCTCCCGCGCCGGGCATCCCGATGGAAGCGGCCAGCACCTCCTCCAGCTCATTGGAGGGCCATGTCGTGTCCACTACGTTCCCTGCTTCCCCGTCCGCCCGGTCGGTCCGGGCACGCCCTTCCGCGCCAGAATTTTCCGCGCCAGCAGAGTAACCGTAATGGCGTAAGCGGGCCGGGGCACGGCGGCTCACGAACGGGTACCCACTCGAACGCCCATGGGGAGCGGACCGGAGGCGAAGCGACGGAGCCGTCACAGTGCCCGGGTCTCACGCTGGCCCCGGGTCTCACACCCGTTCGCCGAAGCCGATCCGCTTCAGCACGGTCGCCGCGTCCCGGTCCAGCAGGGTCGCCGAAGCGCACCCCGCCGGAAGCCGCCCGCGCTCGGCGTCCCGCACCAGCCGGGAGACCGCGCGGCGGTGGCGGGCGAAGGCGTACGGGGAGACTCCGCGGCCCCGCTCGTGCTGGCCCGCACGGGCGACGGCCGGCGTGACGTCCAGCAGGAGGAGATGGAGGGAGCTGCCGCGGCGCCGGGCCTCTCGGGCCAGCCAGCGGCGGACCCAGGACTGGGTGCCGCAGTCGTGCACGATCACCCCGGAGCCGGAGCGGAGCACACGCCACAGACCCGCGTAGTGGGCGGCGCGGACCAAAGGGCGGTACACCGCGTACGGCAGCAGCCTTGGCATCCGGCTGTCCCAGCGGTCGCGGGTGTCCTGGGAGTCGATCCCGCGGCCGTCCGCCGCACGCCGGATCAGGGTGGACTTGCCGCTTCCGGGCAGACCGGAGATCACCACCACGTCCCCTGCGGCGAACTCCAGGACTCGCGGGCTCCGCCCGGCGCGGTCCCGCAGATCGCGCACCACGGGCCTGCGGGTCGCGGGCGCGTGGAGGCCCACGCGACCCACGTCACCCACGCCGCTTATGCCGCCCGCACCGCCCACGCCCAGGAGCCCGCGCACCCGCCCGGGCAGCCGAGCCCCGGCGGGCACTCCGGAAACGCCGGGTGTTGTCGTCATCGAGGCACCTGACTGCTCCAACGTCATCGCACTCCCCCTTGTCGGGTCGCAGAGACCCTGCCCAAGAAGCCTAAAGAAAGGGTAATGACCATCAAGTGATTTGCCGATCGTGACACCCGTGCGATGATGAGCCCGCCAACTGCATACCGGCCGCTTGAATCCGCGCGGGAGAGTCCCGGTCATCGTCACGTGTGTACCTGTGGTCACCATGTGAGCGTTCACCGGGCGCCGAAGGAGCAAGTCCCTCCCTTGAATCTCTCAGGCCCCGTACCGCGTGGATGAGGCAGATCTGAAAAGCGGGCCGCAGCCAGCTGCGGCTCCACCCAAGGTGCAAGTCATGCCCCGCCCGTACGCCGTGTACACCGGGCCATGACGAACCTCTCAGGTTTCATGACAGATGGGGAGGATCGTCCTCGCCAGTCATGCCCTGGGAGTCCTATCCAATGAGCACCACCCCCCGTCACACGGCCCTCGACGCGCTGCACCGCTCGCTGGGCGCGACCATGACCGACTTCGCCGGCTGGGACATGCCGCTGCGGTACGGCAGTGAGCGCGACGAGCACAACGCCGTGCGTACCAAAGCCGGTCTCTTCGACCTGTCACACATGGGCGAGATCACGGTGACCGGACCGCAGGCCGCAGCCCTTCTGGACTACGCGCTGGTCGGCAACATCGGCGGGGTCGGGGTCGGCCGGGCGCGTTACACGATGATCTGCCAGGAGGACGGTGGGATCCTCGACGACCTGATCGTCTACCGGCTCGGCGAGCAGGAGTACATGGTCGTCGCCAACGCCTCCAACGCGCAGATCGTGCTGGACGCCCTGACCACCCGCGCCGACGGCTTCGACGCCGCCGTGCGCGACGACCGCGACGCCTACGCGCTGATCGCGGTCCAGGGTCCGGAGTCCCCCGGCATCCTGAAGTCGCTCACGGACGCCGACCTGGACGGTCTGAAGTACTACGCGGGCCTGCCCGGCACCGTCGCCGGGGTCCCCGCGCTGATCGCCCGTACCGGCTACACCGGCGAGGACGGCTTCGAGCTCTTCGTGGAGCCGCAGCACGCCGAGAAGCTGTGGCAGGCGCTGACCGAGGCGGGCGAGCCCGCCGGTCTCGTGCCCTGCGGCCTCTCCTGCCGCGACACGCTGCGCCTGGAGGCGGGCATGCCGCTGTACGGGCACGAGCTGACCACCTCGCTCACCCCGTTCGACGCGGGTCTGGGCCGGGTCGTGAAGTTCGAGAAGGAAGGCGACTTCGTGGGCCGGACCGCCCTTGAGGCCGCCGCCGAGCGTGCCGCCTCCAACCCGCCGCGCAAGCTGGTCGGGCTGGTCGCCGAGGGCCGCCGGGTGCCGCGCGCCGGGATGTCGGTGGTCGTGGACGGCGAGGTCGTCGGCGAGGTCACCTCCGGCGCCCCCTCCCCCACTCTGGGCAAGCCGATCGCCATGGCCTACGTGGACGCGGCGCACGCCGCGCCGGGCAGCACGGGTGTCGGCGTCGACATCCGCGGTACCCATGAGCCGTACGAGGTCGTCGCGCTCCCCTTCTACAAGCGCCAGAAGTAGTCCCCAGCTGCCTCCCGGCAGCCCATCAGCAGCCCCCGTCAGCAGCACTTCCCCGCGTACAGGAGAATTCAGGCCATGAGCAACCCCCAGCAGCTGCGGTACAGCAAGGAGCACGAGTGGCTGTCGGCCGCCGAGGACGGCGTGTCGACGGTCGGTATCACGGAGCACGCGGCGAACGCCCTGGGCGATGTCGTCTATGTGCAGCTCCCCGAGGTCGGTGACACGGTGACCGCGGGCGAGACCTGCGGCGAGCTGGAGTCGACCAAGTCGGTCAGCGACCTGTACTCCCCGGTGTCCGGCGAGGTCACCGAGGTCAACGACGACGTCGTAGGCGACCCGTCCCTGGTCAACACCGCTCCGTTCGAGGGTGGCTGGCTGTTCAAGGTACGCGTCGCGGAGGAGCCTGCCGATCTGCTCTCCGCCGACGAGTACACCGAGTTCGCCAGCTGACCCACGGCCACCGGCCGCAGCCCCAGCCACAAGGGATCGCGTGATGTCGCTTCTGAACACCCCCCTGCACGAGCTCGACCCGGACGTCGCCGCCGCCGTCGACGCCGAGCTCCACCGCCAGCAGTCCACCCTGGAGATGATCGCCTCGGAGAACTTCGCTCCGGTCGCGGTCATGGAGGCCCAGGGCTCCGTCCTGACCAACAAGTACGCCGAGGGCTACCCGGGCCGCCGCTACTACGGCGGCTGCGAGCACGTCGACGTGGTCGAGCAGATCGCCATCGACCGCATCAAGGAGCTGTTCGGCGCCGAGCACGCCAACGTGCAGCCGCACTCGGGCGCCCAGGCCAACGCGGCGGCGATGTTCGCGCTGCTGAAGCCGGGCGACACGATCATGGGTCTGAACCTCGCGCACGGCGGGCACCTGACCCACGGCATGAAGATCAACTTCTCCGGCAAGCTCTACAACGTGGTCGCCTACCACGTGGACGACGCCACCGGCCAGGTCGACATGGCCGAGGTCGAGCGGCTCGCCAAGGAGTCCAAGCCCAAGCTGATCGTGGCCGGCTGGTCGGCGTACCCGCGTCAGCTGGACTTCGCCGCCTTCCGCCGGATCGCGGACGAGGTCGGCGCGTATCTGATGGTCGACATGGCCCACTTCGCGGGCCTGGTCGCCGCGGGCCTGCACCCCAACCCGGTGCCGCACGCCCATGTCGTGACCACGACCACCCACAAGACGCTGGGCGGCCCGCGCGGCGGTGTGATCCTGTGCACCTCCGAGCTGGCCAAGAAGATCAACTCCGCGGTCTTCCCCGGTCAGCAGGGTGGTCCGCTGGAGCATGTGATCGCGGCCAAGGCGGTCTCCTTCAAGGTCGCGGCCTCCGAGGACTTCAAGGAGCGCCAGCAGCGCACCCTGGACGGCGCGCGAATCCTCGCCGAGCGCCTGGTGCAGGCCGATGTGACGGAGGTCGGTGTCTCCGTCCTGTCCGGCGGCACGGACGTGCACCTGGTCCTGGTCGACCTGCGCAACTCCGAGCTCGACGGCCAGCAGGCCGAGGACCGCCTCCACGAGGTCGGCATCACGGTCAACCGGAACGCCATCCCGAACGACCCGCGCCCGCCGATGGTCACCTCGGGTCTGCGGATCGGTACGCCGGCCCTCGCGACCCGCGGTTTCCAGGCCGACGACTTCCGCGAGGTGGCGGACATCATCGCCGAGACGCTGAAGCCGAGCTACGACGCGAAGGCGCTGAGCGCACGCGTGACGGCGCTGGCCGAGAAGCACCCGCTTTACCCTGGTCTGTAGCAGCCAGAGGCGAATAACTGAACGGGGCATCGCAAGCACTTTCGGTGAATGCGATGCCCCGTACCACGCACCGCGTGTTTGTCTATCTGCACGACCCTGGCAGACAACGGCGTCTACCACCCCGCAAGGAGTACCACCGTGGCCATCTCGGTCTTCGACCTGTTCTCGATCGGAATAGGCCCGTCCAGCTCCCACACGGTCGGCCCGATGAGGGCCGCCGTCCTTTTCGCCCGTCGGCTGAAGAACGAGGGCCTGCTGGCCCACACCGCGCGGGTGCGCGGCGAGCTGTACGGCTCACTCGGCGCGACCGGCCACGGCCACGGCACCCCGAAGGCCGTCCTGCTCGGCCTGGAGGGCGAGTCGCCCCGCAGCGTCGACGTCGAGACGGCCGACGAGCGGGTGGAGCAGATCAGGAGCAGCAAGCGGATCAGCCTGCTCGGGGCGCACGAGATCGGCTTCGACTTCGACGAGGACCTGGTCCTGCACCGCCGCAAGACCCTCCCGTACCACGCGAACGGTATGACCCTGTGGGCCTACGACGCCGAGGGCGCCACGCTGCTGGAGAAGACCTACTACTCGGTCGGCGGCGGCTTCGTCGTGGACGAGGACGCGGTCGGCGAGGACCGGATCAAGCTGGACGACACCGTGCTGAAGTACCCCTTCCGCACCGGTGACGAACTGCTGCGCCTGTCCCGCGAGACGGGCCTGTCGATCTCCTCGCTGATGCTGGAGAACGAGAAGGCCTGGCGCACCGAGGACGAGATCCGCGAGGGGCTGCTGGACATCTGGCGGGTCATGCAGGCCTGTGTCTCTCGTGGAATGTCCCGCGAGGGCATCCTGCCAGGCGGCCTCAAGGTCCGCCGCCGCGCCGCCACCACCGCGCGCAAGCTTCGCTCTGAGGGCGACCCGCAGGCCCTGTCGATGGAGTGGATCACGCTCTACGCGATGGCCGTGAACGAGGAGAACGCGGCCGGCGGCCGGGTCGTGACCGCCCCGACCAACGGCGCCGCGGGCATCATCCCGGCGGTCCTGCACTACTACATGAACTTCATCCCCGGCGCCGACGAGGAGGGCGTGGTCCGCTTCCTGCTCGCCGCGGGCGCCATCGGCATGCTCTTCAAGGAGAACGCCTCCATCTCCGGTGCCGAGGTCGGCTGCCAGGGCGAGGTCGGCTCCGCCTGCTCCATGGCCGCCGGCGCCCTCGCCGAGGTCCTGGGCGGCTCCCCCGAGCAGGTGGAGAACGCCGCGGAGATCGGCATGGAGCACAACCTGGGCCTGACCTGCGACCCGGTGGGCGGTCTGGTCCAGATCCCGTGCATCGAGCGCAACGGCATGGCCGCGGTGAAGGCGGTCACGGCGGCCCGGATGGCGATGCGCGGCGACGGCAGCCACAAGGTCTCGCTGGACAAGGTCATCAAGACCATGAAGGACACCGGCGCGGACATGTCGGTGAAGTACAAGGAGACGGCGCGCGGCGGCCTCGCCGTCAACATCATCGAGTGCTAGTAGGACCGTGACGGACGGACAAAGGGTGTGCCCCGGTCGGCCGACCCCGGGCCCCCCCCTTTGGGGAGACCCGGGGCGGCTAGCGCCGAGGAGGTGGTGGGCGGGGGGGGGGGGGGGGGGTTTGTGTGGGGGGTG
>NZ_JBHXFA010000002.1:0-47606 GCF_042724175.1 Streptomyces sp. NPDC127084 | reverse complement strand
CCGGGGGAGCCCCCGCTACCACAACCACCGTTTGCTCGTCGCCACGTCCCGCCCTCACACTGGGTGGCCCCGGTGCGGCCGCCGGGGGCACACCCTTTGTCGTCAGACCGGTCCGGCATCAGCCGAAGTCGTTCGTGCCCGGCGTGGGACGGGTGCTGATGGAGTCGTCGTACGTCGGCATGTTGGTGCCGGTGTCGACTGCGAAGATCGCCCGCCACGCCTGCAAGCTCCTCGCCGCCGCCGGTCTGCACGGCCACAAGTACGCCCTCGACGCCACGGTGGCCGCCACCGCCCTTGCGTCGCCCGCCCCTGTCACCATCCTGACCTCGGACCCCGAGGACCTCCGCGTGCTCTGCGGCGCCGGCGTTGCCGTGGTGAGGATCTGAGCCGCCGCCCACGGCCCCCGGTCGGGGGCCGTGGCGCGTATGTCGTGCTACCGCGTGCGTCAGCTCTTGTCGAGCGAGGCCCAGAACTCGTCGAAGGTCAGCAGGCCGTCGCCGTTGCCGTCCTTCGACTTGATGACGGCCTCGGCGACGGCCTCCGTCACGTGGAAGTCGCCCAGCTGCGCCATCACGCTCTTGTACTCGGCGGCCGAGATCAGCCCGTCGCCGTTCATGTCGTAACGATCGAAGGCCTTGCGCGCCGACTCGATGTCCGCCACTGGTCCACCCCTTCTTGGTGCCTTACTGATGGATGCAGGGTATCCGCGAGGCCGTGGACCGTCTCCGCGGGGCAGCCGAGACCACCCGCGCGGGTGGGGGGATCATGAAGGTATGAGCGATGCGCTGGCGAGGATCCTGGCGGCGGCCGAGCGCGGTGAGTTCCCGCCGCCGGACGGGACGACCACGGTGGTGCCCCAGCCGAGCGGGCGGGACGCGGGTGTGCTGGCGTTCACCGCGCACTCGGTGGTGTTCACGGACGAGGATCCGGAGTGGGTACGGGCCGCCCTCGCGTCGGTCTCCAGCGATCCGCTCGCGGCGAGTATGAACCCCGGCTTCCTGGGCGCCCTGATGGCGCGGACAGGGCGGTCCATGAACACCATCGACCTGCTCACGGTCGCCCCGTCGCGGCCGGGACCGCCCGAGCTGCCGCTGCGCGAGATCGACGATCCGGAGCATCCCCGGGTGGCCAGAGCCCGCCACTTCCGTGACGACGTCCGGGTGTGGGCCACCCACGGGGGTGTACTGGTGCTGGGCCGCGGGGTGGCCGGGCGCTGGGAGGCGGCGATCGAGGTCGACCTGGAAGCCCGCGGGGCCGGGCTCGGGGCACGGCTCGCGGACGCGGCCCGGCATCTGGTCCCCGACGGCAGGCATGTCTGGGCCCAGCAGGCCCCGGGTAACGCCCGCAGTGTGCGGACCTTCCAGCTGGCGGGGTTCCGGCCGGTCGGCTCGGAAGCGCTGCTCCTCCCCAGCGGGTGAGTAGTCACCCGGACCGGCGAAAGATTCCATGAATCACCCAGGCCCGCTTATATTTGCTCACAGTTTGCAAGGGGGCTGACTGATTTCACCTTGGATTCACCCGGCCGCTACCCATAAATGCCCCACTTTGGCCCGGTAGAGACTTTTGGCGACAGGGCCGCCTGTCTGCCATAGTCGTGGCACGACCCCCATTGACCCGGGCCAGGTCGTCTCCAGCGGTCGTGGACCACACCCCTCCTGTCCACGACCGCACGCGTGAAGCCCCCAAGCGCCCCACGACGGCGACAGGGGGCCTTCGCGTATCACCGAGGGGCCGGGGTGCGGCGGTCGGAATCAGCGGTCGGAGACCCGCATCTCGAACCAGGTCGTCTTGCCGCGCGGCAGCAGATCGACTCCCCAGCGGGTGGACAGCTTGTCCACGAGGGTCAGACCGCGGCCGCTGGTGTCCAGATCGCGCACCGGCAGCAGACACGGCAAGCCCCGCGAGGGGTCCCGCACCTCCACCTTGATCCTGCCGGGCCGGCGCAGCAGGTGCAGCCCGAAGGCCCGGGCACCGGTGTGCTGGACCGCGTTGCCGACGAGCTCGGAGACGAGCAGGATCACGTCCTCGGCGAGCTGCGGGGACAGAGCCCACTGGCGCAGCAGCACGTACTGGGTCAGTCGGCGGGCGATGGCGGCCGACTCCGGGAGGGACGGCAGCTCCACCTCACCGTCGGCCGGGTTGCCGAACGACTCCAGGGCCTTGAAGACCCGGTCATCGTCCGCCAACGGCCTCCATCGCTCGGCGGTCGCACCGCCGCGCTGCCGTGGTTGCTCCACACCATCCAGCCCCGCCATGGCCACCATGATGGCTGCTCGGACGCCACCCCGGGGCCGTTCCCAGGGAATCCACGCCCCCGGGGACGAGGCCCCGGGGGCACGGATTCCGCATATGCCAGCGGCAGAGATGCCTCATATGACCCCCTGACCAGCCCTGACGCACCGCATACGAATGATCGCGAAGCGCTCCGACAGGTCGGCGTCCCATGGCTCTCTTAAGGTTCCCTTAAGGCGGAAACCCTCGCTGCAACCCGGCGCAACCCCCAGCGCCCCCAGGGGTATTCGGGAGGTACTCGTGAGTACTCGGCGGTGCTCAGAGGAACTTGGCCTTGCCCGGCCCCTCCTCCACGAAGCTGCGCATCCCGCGCTCCCGGTCCTCGGTCGCGAACAGCCCGGCGAACCAGTTCCGCTCGATCGCGAGACCCGTGTCGATGTCCGTCTCCAGACCCGCGTCCACGGACTCCTTCGCCGCCCGCAGCGCCAGCGCCGGCCCCTGGGCCAGCTTCGCCGCCCAGGCGTGCGCCTGCTCGTAGACCTCGGCGGCCGGTACGACACGGTCCACCAGGCCGATCGCCAGCGCCTCGTCGGCCTTCACATGACGGCCGGTGAAGATGAGGTCCTTGGCCTTGGAGGGCCCGACCAGCCGGGCGAGCCGCTGGGTGCCGCCGGCGCCCGGGATCAGCCCCAGCAGGATCTCCGGCTGGCCCAGCTTCGCGTTGTCGGCGGCGATCCGGTAGTCCGCGCAGAGCGCCAACTCGCAGCCGCCGCCCAGGGCGTAGCCGGTGACGGCCGCGACCACCGGCTTGGGGATGCGGGCGACGGCGGTGAACGCGTCCTGAAGGCCCTTGGACCGCTTCACCATCGCGGCGTGGTCCATCCGCTGCATCTCCTTGATGTCCGCACCCGCCGCGAACACCTTCTCGCCGCCGTAGAGGATCACGGCCCGGACGTCATCGCGGTCGGTCGCCTCGGCGGCGAGCTCGCGCAGCCCGTCCTGGGTGGCGATGTCCAGGGCGTTCATCGGGGGGCGGTCCAGGCGGATGGTGCCGACGCCTTCGGAGACTTCGAGATTGACTGTCATACGGGGAGGTTAGCCCCCGTTAACGCGGACGGACCCGGTGCCGTCGGTCACAGCACCGGGTCCGCGTCCGCGCGGGTGTCGCAGCGCTACGCGACCCACTCGTCCCAGGACATGTTCCAGCCGTTGAGCCCGTTGCTCGGGGCGATCTGCTTGTCCTTGGAGTTCTTCACGATCACCACATCGCCGATGATCGAGTTCTCGTACATCCAGGCCGCGGGCGCCTTCTCGTCCCAGCCGCCCCGCACATCGCGCAGTCCGACGCAGCCGTGGCTGACGTTGGCCGAGCCGAAGGTGCCGGAGGAGGCCCAGTAGTTGCCGTGCATGAAGGTGCCCGAGTCCGACAGGCGCATCGCGTGCGGCACGTCCTTGATGTCGTACTCGCCGCCGAAGCCGACGGTGGCACCGTTCATCCGGGTCACCTTGTACTTCTCGCTGATGACCATCTGCCCGTTGTACGTCGTCGTGGACGGCGCGCCCGCGGTGATCGGGAGGGTCTTGAGCAGCTTGCCGTCCCGTACGACCTCCATGGTGTGCTCGCTCGCGTCGACGGTCGAGATCTGACTGCGGCCGATGGTGAACGTCACCGTCTTCGACTGCTTGCCGTACACCCCGGGCCGGCCCTCGACGCCGTTCAGGTTGAGCTTGACCGTCACCTTGGTGCCCGGTGTCCAGTACTTCTCGGGGCGGAAGTCCAGCCGGTCGTTGCCGAACCAGTGGCCCTCGATCGGGACCGAAGGCTCGGCGGTCACCTTGATGGCGTTCTCGACGGCCTCGGGGTTGGTGATGCCCCGGCTGAAGTCGAACCGGACCGGCATCCCGACGCCGACGGTGGAACCGTCCTCGGGGTTGTACCGGCCGATGAAGGTGTTCTTGGGGACCAGCGTGGTGAAGGTGGTGTCCTTCGCGGACTCGCGGCCCTCGGAGTCCTTGGCGACCGCGTGCACCTTGTACGTGGTGGCGGCGGCGAGGTGGGCGAGCGGCTGCCAGGCGGCACCGTCCGCGCTCAGCTTGCCCTCGATCGCGTTGCCCTTGTCGTCCTTGACGCTGACGGCGGTCAGCTTGCCCTTCTCGGCGGTCACCTTCAGGGCTCCGCTGGTGGCCACGTCGTCGGCGCCGTCCTTGGGCGCGATGGTGACCACCGCCTGTGAGGCGGTGGTGTCGGCCTTTCCGGCGCCGTCCTTGTCGCCGCCCTTATCGCCGCCGCTCCCGCCCGAACCCCCGCCTCCGCACGCTGTCAGCAGCAGCAACAACGCGCCCAGCAGCAGGGCGAGCACACCCCTGCCCGCACGCCCGTTTCTGCCGTATGCCCCGGCCGATGCCCCCGATATCGGCTGCCCGTTCACGATCGGTCTTCTCCCCTCGCACGGCCTGGCCCCGCCACGGCCCGTGGAGTCCGGCCCGAGCCGGACCACTACCCCCGCGCGCGCTACCTGCGCACGCCTGGCGATAGATAATCACACCGCGAGCCATGGAGACTCCCCACGGATGTCACCGTTCAGTCCCAAGATGTCCAGGACTGGGGCGTGTCATGCGAGTCGGCGAGGATTCGCCGGCGGTGCGGGAGGCAGCCCGGGCCGATCAGGGCCGGCCAGCCAGGGTGCGGGAGGCGGCCAAGGCCGGTCGGAGCCGGTCAGCGTGCCTTGGACGGCCGGACCGGTCGGCATGGCGGGAGGGTCGAGGGCGGCCGGTGTGGTCACCCCAGCGCCGAACCGGCCTTCCAGTCCGCCCAGTCCATGTTCCAGCCGCTCAGCCCGTTCCAGGGGTCGACCTCCCGGTCAGGAGAGTTGACCACCTCGATGACGTCCCCGACGAGGGTCCGGTCGAAGAACCAGCCGGCGGGACTGCTCTGGCTGCCGCCCTTCTCGTCCCGCAGCCCCACGCAGCCGTGGCTGGTGTTGGCCGATCCGAACACCGAGGGGTGCGCCCAGTAGTTCCCGTGCAGGAAGGTGCCCGACGTGGTGAGCCGCATCGCGTGCGGTACGTCCTTGATGTCGTATTCGCTCTTGCCGGTCTCGTTGCGGAAGCCGACCGTCGCACCGTCCATGCGGGTCACGTCGAACATCTCACTGACGACCATCTTGCCGTTGTACGTCGTGGTCTCCCGCGCCCCGGCCGTCACCGGAAGGGTCGCCAGCAGCCGTTCCCCCCGGCGTACCTCCATCGTGTGGTTCAGGACGTCGACGGTGGAGATCTGCGAGCGGCCCACCGTGAAGGTAGTGGTCTTGTGCTGGATTCCGTACACGTCCGGCGCGCCCTCGACATCGCGCAGCCGCAGATCGATGCTCACCTTGGTGCCCGGCTGCCAGTACGTACGGGGGCGGAAGTCGAGGCGCTGCGAGTCGAACCAGTGGCCCACGACCTCCACCGGCGGATGCGCCGTGACGCGGATGGCGCGCTGGACCGCCGCGCGCTCCTTGATCTTCTGGTTGAAGACGAACGAGACGATCATTCCGGTGCCCACGGTCGAGCGGTTCTCGGGGTTGAAGTAGCCGATGAAGCGGTGCTCGGGCACCAGGGTGGTGAAGGTGGCGTTGCTGGCGGTGCGGCGGCCGTGGGCGTCGAGCGCCACCGCGTCGACCCGGTACTGGGCGGCGAGGGCGAGCCGGGTGCCGGCCCGGGGCCGCCAGCGCAGCCCGTCCTCGGAGATCGAGCCTGGTACGTCGATGGCCTGGGCGTCCTCAATCCGGGTCACCTTGACCCGCTCCAAGCGTCCGCTGGCCAGCTTCACTTCGAGCTTGCTGTCCGCAGCCACGCCCTTGGCCCCGTCGTCTGGGGTGATCCTGATGGTGTCGGCCGGGGGACGCGGTTTGCTGCCGGCGTCGGCCGGGGGTCTCGGGGTGCAGCCGCTGAGCACGGCCAGCAGTCCCGTCCATACAAGGGCGGCGGCCAAGGCGGTCCTCGTCCGCCGCCTCAGCGTGCTGCCCACAGGGCTCACCTCGTCGTTCACCTGCTCATACACCTGGTCGTCCACCTCGTCGGGTCGCAGAGACACGGCACGTCCCGCCCAACGACCGGCCCCCGCGTGTGGGTACGTGAGCGCCCTCATGTTGGGACGAGGTCCGCGCGGGCAGAACAGGTGGGAGGACCACGCGTGCGCCCTGTCCGGCCGGTCCGGCCCGGCGTATGGGACCGCTGAGCCGCGGGAGGCCGACAGGTGTCGAGCGCAGCCGGGCAGGAGGCAGTGCGGGAGGGAGGGGCGCCGTCCCCTGAAGTTCAGCGTCGCCCGGCGCTGAACGGGCGGCGCCACCGGCCCGGGGAAGCTGGGGATTCGGACGCCCGCGACGGGCATGACGTCGCCGCGGTCTGGCCCGGCGCGCCGACCCCGCTCGGCGCGCGGTTCCGGGTCGGTCCCGACGGGGTGGCGGGCACCAACTTCGCGCTCTGGGCGGGGGGTGCCGAGGCCGTGGAGGTGTGTCTGTTCGACGAGGTGGGCGGCGAGCTGCGCCTGCCGCTGACCGAGCTGACCCACGAAATCTGGCACGGCTTCGTGCCGGGGGTGCGGCCGGGCCGCCGGTACGGCTTCCGGGTGCACGGCCGCTGGGACCCGTGGACCGGCGCCCGCTGGAACCCGGCGAAGCTGCTGCTCGACCCGTACGCACGCGCCGTGGACGGCGACTTCGGACCGTCGGGGCGTGCTCCGCAGCTCTACGGCCATGTGCGGGACTGGCCCGAGCAGCATGTCGCCGACACCGTGCGCGATGACCGCGATTCGGCTCCGTACGTACCCAAAGGGGTCGTGGTGCACGATGAGGCGCCCGGGGACGAGTGGGCCGACGACCGCCGCCCCAAGACCCCGTGGGCGGACTCGGTCATCTACGAACTGCATGTCCGCGGCTTCACCCGGCTGCACCCGGACATCCCGGAGCCGCTGCGCGGCACCTACGCGGGGCTCGCGCATCCTGCCGCGATCGACCATCTGGTGAGGCTCGGGGTGACGGCGGTGGAACTGCTGCCGGTGCACCAATTCGCGCACGAGGACCATCTGCTGAGGCGCGGGCTGCGGAACTACTGGGGCTACAACTCGATCGGGTACTTCGCCCCGCACGCCGCCTACAGCGCGTCGGGAACGGCGGGGCAGCAGGTCGGCGAGTTCAAGCGGATGGTGCGGGCGCTGCACGCGGCGGGCATCGAGGTCATCCTCGACGTGGTCTACAACCACACCGCGGAGGCCGGCGAGCTGGGCCCGACCCTCAGCCTCAAGGGCATCGACAACCGCGGCTACTACCGCCTCCAGCCCGATGCCCGCCGCTACACCGACTACACGGGCTGCGGCAACACCCTGCATGTGGTCCAGCCCCAGGTGCTGCGGCTGATCACCGACTCACTGCGCTACTGGGTCACCGAGATGGGCGTCGACGGCTTCCGCTTCGACCTCGCGGCGGCGCTCGCCCGTTCCATGCACGACGTCGACATGCTCTCGCCGTTCCTCGCCGTGATCGCCCAGGACCCGGTGCTGCGCCGGGTGAAGCTGATCGCCGAGCCGTGGGACGTGGGCAGCGGCGGCTACCAGGTAGGGGCCTTCCCACCGCTGTGGACGGAGTGGAACGACCACTACCGCGACGCGGTACGGGACTTCTGGCGCGGTGCGCTGCCCGATGTTCGGGATCTCGGCTACCGGCTCTCCGGCTCCAGCGACCTGTACGCCTGGGGCGGGCGCCGCCCGTATGCCTCGGTCAACTTCCTGACCGCCCACGACGGCTTCACCCTGCGGGACCTGGTCAGCTACGAGCACAAGCACAACGAGGCCAACGGGGAGGGAAATCGGGACGGAACCCATGACAACCGCGCCTGGAACTGCGGGACGGAGGGCGAGACGGACGATCCCGCGATCAACGCCGTGCGACGCAGGCAGTCGCGCGCTCTGCTCAGCACCCTGCTGCTGTCCACCGGGGTGCCGATGCTGGTCGCGGGCGACGAGATGGGCCGTACCCAGGGCGGCAACAACAACGCCTACTGCCAGGACAACGAGGTCAGCTGGGTCGACTGGTCGTTGCGCGAAGAGCCGGGAGCGGCCGGGCTGCTGGCTCTGACCGCCCGGCTGCTCGCCCTGCGCGCGGCACATCCGGTGCTGCGCCGCAAGGCGTTCTTCTCGGGCCGCCCACAGGCCCCGGACGGGCTGCGGGACCTGGCCTGGTTCACCCCGGACGGCACCGAGATGAGCGAGCGGGACTGGTACGCGCCCGCGTCGACGGTCGCGTACTACCTCTCGGGACGTGACATCCCGGGCCGCGACGCCCGCGGCGTGCCGGTGGCCGACGACAGCTTCCTGGTCGTGCTGCACGCGGGCGCCGCTCCGGTGGACTTCCGGCTGCCTGGCCCGCCCTGGGGCGAGGCGTACGAGGTGGTCGTGGACACCTCGCTGGAGGACCAGTCGGGGGCTCCGGGGGCGGTGCACCGGGGCGGTCGGCGGATGAGGGTGCCCGAGCGGTCCGTACTGCTGCTGAAGGTGCTGGTGGCAGCGGCCCTTGGCGGGGAAGGAGACGGAAGCGGGGGGCAGGGGCGGGGGTGCTGAGGAGGTCGGGAAAAACTCGGTGGGCAGTGTCAGTGGTGAACCGTAGGCTCGCACCTGATGCCCACCACACACACCACCTCCGATGACCGGTCCGTCGTACGTTCCCTGCTGCGGCTGTGGCCCTACGTGCGGCCGGTACGGGCCCGGCTGTTCACCGCCGCGGTGATCGCGATCATCGCGTCCTGTCTGAGCCTGGTGATCCCGCTCGTCCTCAAGTGGCTGGTGGACGGGCCGGTCGCCGACCGGGACACAAGCGGGGTGTGGCTCGGGGCGCTGTACGTACTGCTGCTGGGCATCGCCGAAGCGGTGCTCTTCGGCTTCCGGCGCTGGATGGTCGCGCGGCCGCTGGCCGGTGTGGAAGCGGAGATGCGAGCCGATCTGTTCCGGCATCTGCAACGGCTTCCGGTGGCCTTCCATGACCGCTGGCCCTCGGGCCAGCTGCTGTCGCGCGGGACGACGGACCTGATGCTGGTGCGCATGTTCCTGGCCTTCCCGCTGACCTTCCTGCTGGTCAACGGCGTGACGATCCTGGCCGGTGCCGTGATCCTGCTGGCGCAGGACTGGGCGCTCGGCCTGATCCTGCTGGTGCCCGCGGCCCCGCTGATGGTGCTTCTGTCCCTGTTCGAGAAGCGGTTCTCGAGTGCGGCGCGCACAGCTCAGGACCAGGTGGGCGATCTGACGACGGTGGTCGAGGAGAGTGTGCTCGGCATCCGCGTCATCAAGGGCTTCGGACGGCACCGCACCCAGGCCGCCGCCTTCCGGGCCCTGGCCGAACGGCTGCGGGGCACCGAGCTGCTCAAGGCCCGGCTGCTGGCAGGCATCTGGGCCGTCATCATGGCGGCGCCCGAACTGGCCATCGGCGCGGCCCTGGTGCTCGGCACCTTCCAGGTCTCCGACGGCGCCCTCTCCGCGGGCACGCTCGTTGCCTTCCTGTCGATAGCCCTCGCGCTGCGGTGGCCGATCGAGTCGATCGGCTTCCTGCTGGCCATGAGCCAGGAGGCGGCGACGGCGACGGACCGCTTCTTCGAGGTGCTGGACGCGCAGGAGGAGCACGAGGAGCCCGAGGTCCGGGCGAAACCGGAGGCAGAGGCAATCGAGGAGCCGGAGGTGCCCGGGACGCGGGCCGGGGAGCGGGGGGCGCAGGCTGGGGCGACCACTGCGCGGCCTGCCGGTGGCCTGGTCTTCGACGCGGTCGAGTTCCGCTACCCGGACGCCGATCCCGCCTCGCCACCCGCGTTGGAGCGGATCGACCTCCAGGTACGTCCCGGGGAGACGATGGCCCTGGTCGGCGCCACCGGATCGGGGAAGACCACCCTGACGGCGCTGGTGCCGCGGCTGTACGAGGTGACCGGTGGGCGGATCACGCTCGACGGGCGGGATATCGCCGCCATGCCGCGCGACGAGCTGCGCCGACTGGTGTCCATGGCCTTCGAGGAACCCACACTGTTCTCGGCGAGTGTCGCCGAGAACGTGCTGATGGGCACCGGTGGCGAGGCCGGGGACGAGCAGTTGCGACGTGCCCTGGAGGTGGCGCAGGCCGACTTCGTGGACGCGCTGCCGCAGGGAGTCCACACCGAGGTGGGCGAGCAGGGGCTGAGCCTGTCCGGTGGCCAGCGCCAGCGGCTCGCGCTCGCCCGGGCGGTCGTGGGCGAGCCCCGGTTCCTGGTGCTCGACGACCCGCTGTCAGCGCTGGACGTGCACACCGAGGCTCTGGTGGAGGCCGCGCTCCGGCGCGTGCTGCGCGACACGACCGCGCTCGTCGTGGCGCACCGGCCCTCGACGGTGCTGCTCGCCGACCGGGTGGCGCTGCTGTCGGGCGGCCGGATCACCGCCGTGGGCACCCACCATGAACTGCTGCGCGACAACGCCGAATACGCCTGGCTGATGTCGGGCAGCCACGCCGAGGAGCACGTCCGATGAGCTCATCGACCGCCACACCGCCGGGGGCCGGTAAGGCCAAGGATGTCGAAGACCGCGCCGGCGGGACTCACCCGGTCCCCTCGGACCGCCCGCAAGCACCCGACCGCGACCCCTTCGACCATGACGCCCTTCCCGCGCCGAAAGGCGCCACCGGGGCCCTGCTGAGATCGCTGCTGGCGCCCTGCCGCACCGCGACGGCCGGTGCTGTCCTGCTGTTGCTGCTCCAGCAGGCCGCCGCCCAGGCCGGACCGCTGCTCGTCGCCTACGCGATCGACACCGCGGTACCGGCCATCGGGCGCGGCGACCACGGACCACTGGTGGCCGTCGCCGTGGCGTACACGGTGTGCGCGGTCGCGTCCGGGTTGTTCCAGTACGGCTTCATCCGCGCGGCGGCCCGCGTCAGCCAGGACGTGCTGCTGGATCTGCGCGGCAGGATCTTCCGGCACGCGCAGGTCCTCAGCGTGGACTTCCACGAGCGCTATACCTCGGGCCGGTTGATCTCACGCTCCACGAGCGATGTCGAGTCCCTGCGGGAACTGCTCAGCGAGGGCCTCCAGGAGCTGATCGGCGTCGTCCTCTCCTTCGTCTACATCTCGGCCATGCTGCTCTGGCTGGACTTCGGCATCGGCGCGGTGGCCGTGGCGAGCTTCGTGCCGCTGTACCTGCTTGTCCGGCTCTACCAGCGGCGCGCGGCGGCGGTGTACGCCGACCGCTCCACGGCGATCGCGGCCGTCATCGTGAAGTTCGCCGAGACGATGAACGGCATCAGGCCGGTACGGGCGTTCCGCAGGGAGCGCGCCAACGAGGACCGCTTCCAGGCGCTGAACCAGCAGCACGCCCGAAGCAACGGTGAGGCGCTCCTGGAGATGGCCCGCTATGTGGTCGGCTCCCGGCTGGTCGCCAACACGGCCGTCGCCGGCATGGTGCTGTGGGGCGCGTACCGGGTGAGCGTCGGCACCCTGGCGCTGGGGGTGCTCGCCGCCGCGGTGCTGTACGTGCGGCGGCTGTACGACCCGATCGACCGGCTGGGCATGTTCCTGAACTCGTACGAGTCGGCGGCGGCCTCACTGGCGAAGATCGCGGGTCTGCTGGCCCAGACCCCGAGCGTCCCGGAGCCGGAGCACCCGAGGGAGCTGCCGGCTCGCACCGGTGGCGACGCCGCCCCTGGTCGGGCGGTCGTCTTCGAGGACGTGCGCTTCGCGTACCGCACCGGAGGCGAGGTGCTCCCCCACTTCGGCCTGACCGTCCCGGCCGGGCAGACGCTGGCGGTCGTCGGCTCGACCGGCGCGGGCAAGTCCACCCTGGCCAAGCTGCTCGCCCGGTTCTACGACCCGACCGACGGACGGGTGCTGCTCGACGGGGTCGATCTGCGCGAACTGTCCCTCCCCGAACTGCGGCGCGGGGTGGTGATGGTGACCCAGGAGGCGTTCCTGTTCACCGGCACGATCGCCGACAACATCGCGATCGGCCGCCCGGACGCGAGCCGTGCGGAGGTCGAGCAGGCGGCCAAGGCGATCGGCGCGCATGACTTCATCAGCGCGCTGCCCGACGGCTACGACACGGACGTCCGCAAACGGGGTGGCCGCATCTCGGCGGGCCAGCGCCAACTGGTGGCGTTCGCCCGAGCGCTGCTCGCCGATCCCGCCGTGCTGATCCTGGACGAGGCGACCAGCTCGCTGGACATCCCCGGTGAGCGCGCGGTGCAGCGGGCCATGGACACCGTGCTGCGCGGCCGTACGGCCGTGGTGATCGCCCACCGGTTGTCGACGGTGGAGATCGCGGACCGGGTGCTGGTGATGGAGCACGGGCGGATCGTGGAGGACGGCAGCCCGGCCGAACTGATCAGCGGGGCGGGCCGCTTCGCGGATCTGCACCAGGCGTGGCGGGACAGTCTGGTGTGACCCGCTGAGCGGCCGGGGGGCCGCGCCGACACTGCGGCGCCCTCCCGATGCTCAGCCCCCGGTGACCGCACCGGCGACGAACGCGCTCCAGGCGGCAGCTGGGACGGCGAGCACCGGGCCGTCGGGCATCTTGCTGTCGCGGACAGGGATGACGCCGGGAATGCCTTCGAGGATTTCGAGGCAGTCGCCGCCGTTGTCGTCGCTGTAACCACTCTTGCGCCAGCACGCCTCGGTCAGATGGTGCTGGTGCATTGTCTGTGGTCCTTCGCCGCCGACTCGATCAGGGTCAGGGAAGCAACCGGGGAGTGCCGCGGCCCTGAGTGGATCGCAGGTCTCCTGGACCCGCTTCACCAAGGCTGGATCATCCAGCGGATTACCCGAATACACAGCCTCCCTATAGGTGGCTCAGCGCCGAAGAAACCGGGCCGCTTGGCATGACCTGGCACTTTGACCCGAGTCCCCGTTGGCCATGGATCAACTCCTTCACGCGGACCGCGCAGTTGTTGCGCGCTGCATCCGCCGGCCATAGGACCACGCCTTCACCTCTGCGAGGGGAATGGCGAAAGGAGCCGGAAGAACGAACGGAAGACATGAAGGAATAGAAGGATTTTCCTCATGGCACTGAGGCCCTGTCACCGAATTGCCCTCGCCCATCCACGACAGACGGAAAACCGTTCGGGTGCCCGCACCACGGCGTGGTGGAGTGTGCGTCATGACGACTGACGTGATCGTGGTTCCGCCGCTGTACAGCGGCTATCCGGGGGTCGCCTTCGGCGGCTATGTCGCCGGGGTACTCGCACAGCGCTCCGGGGCGAAGGCGGTGCGGGTGGACTTCCGGGGGCCGGTACCCGTGGGGTCCGAGGTGCGGATCGCCGTGACGGACGCCGGGGACGCCGAGTTGGGGGACCCGGAGAAGCCACTGACGACGGCGGTCCCGGTCGACGCGGTCTCGCTTCACGCCCTCGCCCTACCGGAAGCGCCCTCCTGGGACGAGGCGATCGCGGCGGCCGAGGCGTATCGCGCGGGCCCTCCGCCGGGGTCGGTGGACTGCTTCGGATGCGGCCCGGAACGTACACCGGAGCGTGGGCTTCGCCAGCACTGCACCCTGGTGCCGGGACGCGAGCTGGTGGCGACCGCATGGGTGCCGTCCCCGGTTCTCGCGGCGGATGACGGAACGCTGCCCGCCGAGTTGGTGTGGGGGGCCCTGGACTGCCCGGGCTTTGCGGCGGGCCGGTCGCTGGGTACACAGCAGGCAGGCGCGGTCACTGCTTCGCTCACCGGGACTCTGCTGCGCCCGGTGGTGGCCGGGGAGCGCTACATCTCGTACGCCTGGCTGCTCTCGGAGTCGGGCCGCAAGCACACGATGGCCGTCGCCGTGAGCACGGCCGAGGGGGAGCTGTGCGCCGTGTCCCAGGCTCTCTGGGTCGATCCCAGGACCTGAGGCCCTGAGCCCGCGGCGCGGGCGGGCGGGCGGCCGAACCACGGCCGCCCCTGGCGCCGCCTCCGGCGCCGCTGCCCCGGCGCACCACCCGCCACCCGGCAGCGATTCAGCCACTTCATGCATACCTACTGCCGGGTGGCCCGTATCCTCTGCCCGCCATTCGGACGGGCCGGCACCGTATACGGCACCGCCGGGCGTAAAGGAGGGCGTCGACCTGCCGCGATGACCTAGCGGTGATCACCACCGAAACGTCCGCTTAACGAACATGAAGTTTCGGGGAACGGACGGTTTCCGGCCAATCTGTTGACAGGCCCCTGACAGGAGCCAGTGATACCTGCCACGCTTCCCCCGATCCACGCACGACAAGCTCCGAACGCTCTGCATGCACCGCAGCTTCACAGCCTTCACAACTCATGTGCTCAGCTGCTCTGCCCGAACGGCCTACCCAGCCGTCCGGTACCCCCCTCGCAGAAGGAGTCTCGCGTGAGACCCATGCCCAGACGCCGCCGTGCCACCGCCACCGGCGCGCTGCTCGCCACCGCCGCCATGCTCACCGTCGGCATCCAGACCGGTTCCGCCACCGCCGCCGACGACCGGGCAGCAGCAGCCGGCCAGACCTCCCTGGCCCGCAACACCGGCGCCCTGCCGGCCCAGCTCACCCCTGCCCAGCGGGCCGAGCTGATCAGCAAGGCCACCGCCACCACGGCGGCCACCGCCAAGGAACTGGGCCTCACCGCCCAGGAGAAGCTGGTCGTCCGCGATGTCACCCAGGACCGCGACGGCACCACCCACACGCGGTACGAGCGCACCTACGCCGGGCTGCCGGTGCTCGGTGGCGACCTCGTGGTCGCCGAGACGAAGGCCGGGGCGACCGCGTCGGTCTCCAGGGCCTCCCAGTCGGCGCTCAAGAACATCGCCACCACTGCCGACGTCGCCCCGGCCACGGCCGAGAAGCAGGCGATCGCCGCCGCGCGCGCCGAGGGCTCGAAGAGCACCACCGCCGACCGCGCCCCGCGCAAGGTGGTCTGGATGGGCCAGGGCACGCCGGTCCTCGCGTACGAGACCGTCGTCGGCGGGCTCCAGCACGACGGCACCCCGAACGAGCTGCACGTGGTCACCGACGCCGCCACCGGCAAGAAGCTCTACGAGTGGCAGGCCGTCAACACCGGCACCGGCAACACGCAGTACAGCGGCCAGGTCACACTGGGCACCGCGCCGTCGTACACACTGACCGACACCACACGCGGCAACCACAAGACCAACAACCTCAACCGCGGTACGTCCGGCACCGGAACGCTGTTCTCCGGCAGCGACGACATCTGGGGCGACGGCACCGCGTCGAACATGGAGACCGCGGGCGCGGACGCCCACTTCGGCGCGGCGCTCACCTGGGACTACTACAAGAACGTGCAGGGCCGCAGCGGCATCAAGGGCGACGGCGTCGGCGCGTACTCCCGGGTCCACTACGGCAACAACTACGTCAACGCCTTCTGGTCCGACAGCTGCTTCTGCATGACCTACGGCGACGGCTCCGGCAACGCCAAGCCGCTGACGTCGATCGACGTGGCCGCGCACGAGATGACGCACGGCGTCACCGCCAACACCGCGAAGCTGGTCTACAGCGGCGAGTCGGGCGGCCTCAACGAGGCGACGTCCGACATCTTCGCCGCCGCGGTCGAGTTCTACGCCAACAACGCCCAGGACAAGGGCGACTACCTCGTCGGCGAGAAGATCGACATCAACGGGGACGGCACCCCGCTGCGTTACATGGACAAGCCGAGCAAGGACGGCGCGTCCAAGGACGCCTGGTACTCGGGCATCGGCAACATCGACGTCCACTACTCGTCGGGCCCGGCGAACCACTGGTACTACCTGCTCTCCGAGGGCAGCGGCGCCAAGACCATCAACGGCGTGAACTACGACTCGCCGACCTCCGACGGGCTGCCGGTCACCGGTATCGGCCGTGACAAGGCGTCCCTGATCTGGTTCAAGGCGCTCACGACCAAGTTCACCTCGTCGACCAACTACGCGGCCGCGCGCACCGGCACCATAGCCGTCGCCACCGAGCTGTACGGCGCCACCAGCGCCGAGACGCAGGCCGTGACCAACGCCTGGGCCGGCATCAACGTCGGCGCCCGCTACGGCGGCGGCGACCCGGGCACCGGCAAGACCTTCGAGAACTCCACCAACGTGAACATCGCGGACCTGAGCACCGCCACGTCCACGGTCAACGTCACCGGCATCACCGGCAACGCGCCGTCCGCCCTCAAGGTCGATGTCGACATCGTCCACACCTGGCGCGGCGACCTGGTCATCGACCTGGTGGCCCCGGACGGTTCGACCTACCGCCTGAAGAACTCCAGCGGCAGCGACTCGGCGGACAACGTGGTCGCCACCTACACGGTGAACGCGTCCAGCGAGGTCGCGAACGGCACCTGGGGCCTGAAGGTCCAGGATGTCGCCCGCTACGACACCGGGTACATCAACAACTTCAAGCTGACCTTCCCGTAGGCCGGCTGACAGCACCTCAGCGACAGGCGAACCGAGCGACACCCATCCGGCGCACCGCCCGGGGGCACCCGCCCCCGGGCGGTGCGTCGTGCTGTCGGCGTTCTTGCCCCCTTCACTGACTCCTAGTAGTTAAGCAACCACAGGCTGGGGAAGGCTCCCCCGGTACGCACCGGCGCGCGCTTCCCCAAACGGCGATCACAAGCGACCACACAGCTATTCGAGTGAACGCGGACAGGAGCGGCCATGCCCGCAGCCCGTCAGTCGGCGACCGAGCGGTTACAAAGAACAGCATCCGCACAAAGGGCACGCGCACGCAGACCCCCACCCCCCGCCCGCGCGCGGACCCCCTACCTCGACCAGCCACGCCCGCCCAGCCCCCAGGTGATGCCGTGAAACCGCTGATTGGCCGCATTCCCGTCCTGGACGTACGCCCCCTCGTCGACCTCGGCAGAAGGCCCGCCAAGGCCGTGGCCGGAGAGACCTTCCAGGTCTCCGCCACCGTCTTCAGGGAAGGCCATGACGCGGTCGCCGCCAACGTGGTCCTGGTGGACCCGCACGGACGGCCGGGCCCCTGGACGCCGATGCGCGAGCTGGCGCCCGGCAGCGACCGCTGGGGGGCCGATGTCACCCCCGGCAGCGAGGGCCGCTGGACGTACTCCGTCGAGGCCTGGAGCGATCCGCTGACCACCTGGCGGCGGCACGCGAGCATCAAGATCCCGGCCGGTATCGATGTCGAGCTGGTCCTCGCCGAGGGCGCCGAGCTGCATGAACGTGCCGCCGCCGGGGTGCCGAAGACGGACGGGCGGGAGGCGGTGCTCGCCGCCGCCGACACGCTGCGCGACGAGTGCCGCGCGCCCGGGGAGCGGCTCGCCGCCGCGCTCGCCGCCGAGGTCGCCGAGGTGCTCGCCCGCCATCCGCTGCGCGAACTGGTCACCACCGGCGGGCCCTTGCCGCTCCAGGTGGAGCGGCAACGCGCGCTGTTCGGTTCGTGGTACGAGTTCTTCCCGCGCTCCGAGGGCGCACGGCCGGCGGATGGAGAGCACGGAAAGCCGGTGTCCGGCACTTTCCGGACAGCGGCCCAGCGCCTTCCGGCCATTGCCGCAATGGGTTTCGACGTGGTCTATCTGCCACCCATCCACCCCATCGGCACCACCTTCCGCAAGGGACCCAACAACAGCCTGGAGGCCGGCCCCGGCGATGTGGGGGTGCCCTGGGCGATCGGCTCCCCGGAAGGCGGCCATGACGCGGTGCACCCGGACCTCGGCACGATCGAGGACTTCGACGCCTTCGTACGCTGCGCCCGGGAGTTGCGCCTGGAGGTCGCCCTGGACTTCGCGCTCCAGTGCTCCCCCGACCACCCGTGGGTGGAAAAGCACCCCGAGTGGTTCCACCACCGTCCGGACGGCACCATCGCCTACGCCGAGAATCCGCCGAAGAAGTACCAGGACATCTATCCGATCGCCTTCGACCGCGACATGGAGGGACTGGTCAGGGAGACCGTCCGGGTGCTGCGGCACTGGATGGCCCACGGAGTGCGGATCTTCCGGGTCGACAACCCGCACACCAAGCCGGTGGTCTTCTGGGAGTCGGTGATCGGGCAGATCAACCGCTCCGACCCCGACGTGCTGTTCCTGGCCGAGGCGTTCACCCGGCCGGCGATGATGCGCACCCTGGCCGCGGTGGGATTCCAGCAGTCGTACACGTACTTCACCTGGCGCAACACCAAGCACGAGCTCACCGATTACCTGACGGAGCTCACCGGCGACACCGCCGCCTGGATGCGCCCCAACTTCTTCGTGAACACCCCGGACATCCTGCACGCCTATCTCCAGGAGGGTGGCCGTCCCGCCTTCGAGGCGCGCGCGGTGCTCGCCGCGACCCTCTCCCCCACCTGGGGCGTCTACGCGGGATACGAGCTGTGCGAGAACACCCCCCTGACGCCGGGCAGTGAGGAGTACCTGGACTCGGAGAAGTACCAACTACGGCCGCGGGACTGGGAGTCGGCCGCGCGCGAAGGCCGCGGTATCGCGCCCCTGATCACCGAGCTCAACCGGATCAGGCGCCGCCACCCCGCGCTCCGGCAACTGCGGAATCTGCGCTTCCATCACGCCGACAACGACGCCGTGATCGCTTACAGCAAGCGCTCCGGTTCGAACACCGTCCTGGTGGTCGTCAATCTCGACCCCCACCACACCCAGGAGGCAACGGTCTCGTTTGACATGCCGGAACTCGGCCTCGACTGGCACGAGTCCGTACCGGTGCGCGACGAGCTCACCGGCGAGACCTATCACTGGGGCAGGACCGCCTATGTGCGCCTTGAGCCGGGCGTCACGCCCGCGCACATCGTGGTCCTGCGACCGTCCCCGCTGACCGGAGGGTCACCCACATCATGATCGTCAACGAGCCCGTCCACGACCTCTTCGAGGACACCCCCGCGAAGGACCGGGACCCCGACTGGTTCAAACGCGCCGTGTTCTACGAGGTGCTCGTACGGTCCTTCCACGACAGCAACGGCGACGGCATCGGCGACCTCAAGGGCATCACCGGCAAGCTGGACTACCTCCAGTGGCTGGGCGTCGACTGCCTGTGGCTCCCGCCGTTCTTCAAGTCACCCCTGCGCGACGGCGGTTACGACGTCGCCGACTACACGTCCGTGCTCCCCGACTTCGGCGACCTCGCCGACTTCGTGGAGTTCGTGGACGCCGCGCACCAGCGCGGGATGCGGGTCATCATCGACTTCGTCATGAACCACACCAGCGACCAGCACCCGTGGTTCCTGGAGTCGCGCAAGTACCCGGAAGGGCCGTACGGGGACTACTACGTCTGGGCGGACAACGACAAGCAGTACCAGGACGCCCGGATCATCTTCATCGACACCGAGACCTCCAACTGGACCTTCGACCCGGTCCGCAAGCAGTACTACTGGCACCGCTTCTTCTCCCACCAGCCGGACCTCAACTACGAGAACCCGGCCGTCCAGGACGAGATCATGGCGGCCCTGCGCTTCTGGCTCGACCTCGGCATCGACGGCTTCCGCCTCGACGCAGTGCCGTACCTGTACCAGGAGGAGGGCACCAACTGCGAGAACCTCCCGGCCACGCACGAGTTCCTGAAGCGGGTACGCAAGGAGATCGACGCCCACTACCCGGACACGGTGCTGCTGGCGGAGGCGAACCAGTGGCCCGAGGACGTGGTCGACTACTTCGGGGACTACTCGGCGGGCGGCGACGAATGCCATATGGCGTTCCATTTCCCCGTGATGCCGCGGATCTTCATGGCGGTGCGGCGGGAGTCGCGCTATCCGGTCTCCGAGATCCTGGCCAAGACCCCCGAGATCCCGGACAACTGCCAGTGGGGCATCTTCCTACGCAACCATGACGAGCTCACCCTCGAAATGGTCACCGACGAAGAGCGCGACTACATGTACGCGGAGTACGCCAAGGACCCGCGGATGCGCGCCAACATCGGTATCAGGCGCCGACTCGCCCCGCTGCTGGACAACGACCGCAACCAGATCGAGCTGTTCACCGCCCTGCTGCTGTCACTGCCCGGTTCACCGATCCTGTATTACGGCGACGAGATCGGGATGGGCGACAACATCTGGCTCGGCGACCGGGACGCGGTGCGCACCCCGATGCAGTGGACGCCGGACCGCAACGCCGGATTCTCCTCCTGCGATCCCGGCCGACTGTATCTGCCGACCATCATGGACCCGGTCTACGGCTACCAGGTGACCAATGTCGAGGCGTCGATGGCCTCGCCGTCGTCGCTGCTGCACTGGACCCGGCGGATGATCGAGATCCGCAAGCAGAACCCGGCCTTCGGGCTCGGTTCCTACACCGAGCTGCCCTCGTCCAACCCCGCCGTACTGGCCTTCCTGCGGGAGATGCCGGCCACCGACGGGGGTGGTGACGACCTGGTGCTGTGCGTCAACAACTTCTCGCGGTTCGCCCAGCCCACCGAGCTCGATCTGCGGCGCTACAACGGCCGCCATCCGGTGGAGCTGATCGGCGGGGTGCGATTCCCCGCGATCGGCGAGTGGCCGTATCTGCTGACCCTGGCCGGGCACGGCTTCTACTGGTTCCGGCTGCGCAAGGAGCCCGCGAAGGAGCCGCCGAAGGACCTGGCGGCGACGGCGCCCGCCGGGCCGCACGCCGGGGAGCCTGAGCACCGGGGCGATGCCCCGGAGGCAGTTGTCAAGGGGACCATGCCGAAGCAGGTGTGACCGAGGCACATGCCATCTCGGGTGCGGGGCGGTTGTACCGCCCCGCACGGGGCACGCTCCCCCTCATACCCGCGCCGTACCCGCGTCCGTGCGGGCGCACCGAGTCCGTACGGACCATCCTCGCTCGACATTCCCCCCTCCCTTCGGCGGGGGGACCCCCACGCACAGCCCGGACAGCCTATATTTACCGCAATCCGGGACACTCTTCGCATCCTGTGGTGTGCCCGGGGAAAGGACGCGATGCCATGTCGGAGGCTGCATCCACCCGGACCCCCGTGGCTCTGCTTCCCTCACTCACCCCCCTGCTCCATCAGTGGCTGCCCCGGCAGCGCTGGTTCGCGGGCAAGGGACGGCCCGTCACCGGCTTCTCCCTGGTGTCGGCCGCCGAGCTGCTGCCGGTCGACTCCACGAGTCCCGGACTGCTGCATCTGCTGGTCCGCGTCCAGCACCCCGGGCCCGCGGGCGGCAAGGCGGCGGGCCGCGAGAGCGCCGACTGCTACCAGCTGCTGCTCGGGGTGCGTACGACCCTGCCGCCCCGTCTCGCGTCCGCGCTGATCGGCCGGGTGGACGAAGGCCCGCTGGCCGGCCGTACCGTCTACGAGGGGCTGCACGACCCCCGGCTCGCCGCGCTGCTGCTGGAGCGGCTGCGCACCCCCGGCCGGTTCGGCACGCTCCGCTTCGACCAGGCGGTCCCGGTGGTCGGCGGCCTGCCCGCCCGGATCCTGGACGCCGAGCAGTCCAACTCGTCGCTCGTCTACGGGGATTCGTACATCCTCAAGATCTTCCGCCGGGTGTATCCGGGGATCAACCCCGATCTGGAGCTGCCGCTCGCTCTCGCCCGCGCGGGCTGCGAGCGGGTGCCCGCCCCCGTCGCCTGGTATGAGACGGCGACGCCCGAGCCCGCGACGCTCGGGGTGCTCCAGCCCTACCTGCGCGGCTCGCAGGACGGCTGGCAGCTCGCCCTGAAAGCGCTCGCCGCCGACCGCGACTTCACCGAGGAGGCCCAGGCACTCGGCCGGGCCACCGCCGAGGTGCACACCGCCCTGGCCGCGGCACTGCCGGTGATGACCCTGAGCCGGGCCCAGACCTGGCACCTCGCGACGGCGATGAACGAACGGCTGGACGCCGCGGTACGTGCGGTGCCCGCACTGCTCCCGTACGCGCGCGGGCTGCGCGACGCCTTCGACGCGATCAACAAGGCCGAGCTCTGCCGCGGCGGACACGCCCAGCGCATCCACGGCGATCTGCACCTCGGCCAGGCCCTGCGCACCCCCGACGGGCTCTGGTCGGTGATCGACTTCGAGGGCGAGCCTGCCCGCCCACCGGCCGAGCGCCGCCGGATGCAGCCACCGGTCCGCGACATCGCCGGGATACTGCGCTCCTTCGACTAC
The DNA here is from genome assembly GCF_042724175.1 of Streptomyces sp. NPDC127084. Classification (NCBI taxonomy): domain Bacteria; kingdom Bacillati; phylum Actinomycetota; class Actinomycetes; order Kitasatosporales; family Streptomycetaceae; genus Streptomyces; species Streptomyces sp. NPDC127084. The sequence goes on along the minus strand of NZ_JBHXFA010000002.1, from coordinate 25,387 downwards.
GCGGCCCGCTCGCACCGCCCCTGGAACCCGGCGTGGGCGGCCCGCTGCCGCGCGGCCTACTGCGAGGGCTACGCGGAGGCGTCCGGCACCGACCCCCGGGCGGAGCCCGAGCTACTGCGGGCCTATGAGACGGACAAAGCGGTGTACGAGGTCGTGTACGAGGCCCGCCACCGGCCGGACTGGCTACCGGTCCCCATGGCGGCGATCGAACGGCTGGCCGGACCGGGGCAATGACGCCCGCCCACTGCCCACACCCCCAACGCACCTAGGAGGCCGTCCCCGTGACCCCCCGCACGCCAGCCGACCACACCGCCTCAGCCGGTACCGCGTCCTCCCGACCGGCCGCGTCACCGCCCGATCAGCCGCCCACCGCCCATTCACCCGCCACCCGGCAGCCGGCGACGGGCAGCCACGGTGTGCGGCCCGCCAAGCCCCTGTCCGGCGCCGACCGCGAACGGCTGCTGCGCGGCACCCACCACGATCCGCACGCGCTGCTCGGCGCCCATCTGACCCGGATCGGAGTGGTGTTCCGGGTACTGCGCCCGTACGCCCGGTCGGTCACCGTGGTCGGCAAGGGCCTGCGGGCCGAACTGCACGAAGAGGGCGACGGCTTCTACTCGGGCGTGCTGCCGATGCGGCAGGTGCCCGAGTACTCGCTCCAGGTCCGGTACGACGACGACACAGCGGTCGAGTTCGCCGACCCGTACCGTTTCCTCCCCGCGCTCGGCGAGCTGGACCTGCATCTGATCGGCGAAGGGCGGCACGAGGAGCTGTGGGGGGCGCTCGGCGCCCATCCGATGGTCCACCAGGGAGTGACCGGCACCCGCTTCACGGTGTGGGCCCCGAACGCCCAAGGCGTGCGGCTCGTAGGGGACTTCAACTACTGGGACGGCACGGCCTTCCCGCTGCGCTCGCTCGGCTCGTCCGGGGTGTGGGAGCTGTTCGTACCGGAGGTGGGCGAGGGCGCGCTCTACAAGTTCGACATCACCCGGCCCGACGGCTCGCACACCGTGCGTGCCGACCCCATGGCCCGCCGCACCGAGGTCCCGCCCGCCAACGCCTCCGTCGTGACAGCGTCCCGGCATATGTGGGGCGACGGGGAGTGGATGGCCCGGCGCGGTGAACGGCCTGTGCACGAGGCCCCGTTCTCCGTCTACGAGGTCCATCTTCTATCCTGGCGTCCCGGTCTGAGCTACCGCCAACTGGCGGAGCAGCTCCCGGCGTATGTAAGGGACATGGGCTTCACCCATGTGGAGTTCATGCCGGTCGCCGAACACCCCTTCGGCGGTTCCTGGGGCTACCAGGTCACCGGCTTCTACGCCCCCACGGCCCGGATGGGCACCCCGGACGACTTCCGGTACCTGGTCGACTCCCTGCACCGGGCCGGCATCGGCGTGATCATGGACTGGGTCCCGGCGCACTTCCCCCGGGACGACTGGGCGCTGGCGGAGTTCGACGGGCGCCCGCTGTACGAGCACACCGACCCGGCCCGTGCCGCGCACCCCGACTGGGGCACGCTGGAGTTCGACTACGGCCGCAAGGAGGTACGCAACTTCCTGGTCGCCAACGCCGTGTACTGGTGCGAGGAGTTCCATATCGACGGGCTGCGGGTGGACGCCGTGGCCTCCATGCTCTACCTGGACTACTCGCGGGAGTACGGCCAGTGGAGCCCGAACGAGCACGGCGGGCGGGAGAACCTGGACGCGGTGGCTTTCCTCCAGGAGATGAATGCGACGGTCTACCGGCGCTGCCCGGGGGTGGTCACCATCGCCGAGGAGTCCACGGCCTGGGACGGGGTGACTCGGGCGACGCACCATGCCGGACCGGCCGGTTTCGGCGGTCTCGGCTTCGGGCTGAAGTGGAACATGGGCTGGATGCACGACTCGCTCGGCTATGTCGCGCACGAGCCGGTGCACCGCAAGTACCACCACGACGAGATGACCTTCTCGATGGTGTACGCGTACAGCGAGAACTACGTCCTGCCGATCTCGCATGACGAAGTGGTGCACGGCAAGCAGGCGCTGGTGTCGAAGATGCCCGGCGACTGGTGGCAGCGGCGAGCCAACCACCGGGCCTACCTCGGCTTCATGTGGGCCCATCCGGGCAAGCAACTGCTCTTCATGGGACAGGAGTTCGCCCAGGGCGCCGAGTGGTCGCACGAGCACGGTCCCGAGTGGTGGCTGATGGACGAGACCTACCACTCCGCGGGCGACCACCGGGGTGTACGGGACCTGGTGCGCGAGCTGAACACGGTGTACACGGCGACCCCGGCACTGTGGCAGCGGGACACCCTGCCGGACGGCTTCGCGTGGGTGGACGGCGGCGCCGCCGAGGACAACGTATTCTCCTTCCTGCGCTTCGACGCGCAGGGCGGCCCACTGCTCGCGGTGTCCAACTTCTCGCCCGTGGTCCGGGACGCCTACCGGCTCGGCGTGCCGCCCGCAGTCTCCGCCTGGGCGGAGGTGCTGAACACGGACGCCGCCCGCTTCGGCGGTGGTGACGTGCTCAACTCGGAGCCGCTGAAGCCCGAGCAGGTGGGCGCGCACGGACGGCGCACCAGCATCCAGCTGACGCTGCCGCCGCTGGCGACGGTGTGGCTGAAGCCGGCCTGATCACGGCGGAGCGCCGTCCAGCCGCAGGTCCTGTCCCGGCGGTCGCAAACGCCGGGCGTCCACCGAACGAGGGATTCCGGCCGACGGGAAGGCGTGTCACCCGCCGGCCGGGACACCCATACCGACGACGTGGTCCGATGATGCGCCGCGGGACCAGCGGGATCAGCGGTGCTGCCCTGGGGCGGGTGGAAAGGAGACCGGTATGAGGGGAGCGGCGGTGCCTCGTGGATTCCTCGCCCATACCGCGCCGGTCGGTCTCGGCGAGGGTGGGGGTGACGACTTCGCCGTCCTGCTGTCCCTCCATCCGACGGTGTGCGGCGCGGTCTTCACGCGCTCGCTCTTCGCGGGACCCAGCATCGTGGTGTCCAGGGACGAGACCCGGGTGGCGGCGGCGCGTGGAGTCGTCGTCACCGCCCGCAACGGCAATGTGGCCAACGGGCCCCAGGGGCTGCGGGACGCCCGGGAACTGCGCGCGTCCGCGGCACGGGCCTGCGCGGTGCCCGAGACGGAGTTGCTGATCGCGTCCACCGGCGTCATCGGCAGGCCGTACCCCATGGGCGAGATCCTGGCCCATCTGTCGTCGCTCGAATGGCCGCCCGCGGATGACGGTGGCTGGCCGGAGCGTGCGGCTCGGGCCATCATGACCACCGACACCCGGCCCAAGACAGCCACGGCGGCCTGCGGTCCCGCCACCGTCCTCGGCATCGCCAAGGGCGTCGGGATGATCGAGCCGGACATGGCCACGCTCCTGGCCTTCTTCCTCACCGACGCCGACATCCCCCGCCCCGCTCTCGACGCGATCTTCAGAAGGGTGGTGGACGCGACCTTCAACGCCGTGTCCGTGGACACCGACACCTCCATCGCCGACATGGCGGCGGTCTTCGCGAACGGACTGGCCGGGCCCGTCGCCCTCGGGGACTTCGAACGCGCGCTGCACTCCGTCGCCCTCCCCCTGGCGAAGATGATCGCCAAGGACGGGGAGGGCGCCTCCACGCTCATCGAGGTCACCGTGACAGGGGCCCGGGACAGCGCGCAGGCCAAACGCGTGGCCAAGACCGTGGTCAATTCCCCGCTGGTCAAGACCGGTGTAGCCGGCGCCGACCCCAACTGGCTGCGCATCGCCGTAGCGGTGGGCAAGTGCCACGACGACACCGACATCGATCCAGGCCGCGTCACCATCAGCATCGGCGGAACGCCCGTCCACCCCGCCCCGCCCGGGGACCCGGCCCAGCACGTGGAGGAAGCCGCCGCCGAGCACCTGCGCGGAGACGAGGTCCACATCACCGTGGGCCTCGGCATCGGCGAAGCCCGCTACACGGCCTTCGGCTGCGACCTCGGACCGGGCTTCCTCGACATCAGCTCCCGGCACACCTACTGGAACGCCGACGCCTGGGGCACCGGAACCCGCCCGGGACATCCCTGACTCCCGATTGTCGCGGCGCCGCGGAGTCCGGGGGGTACGAGCGCACCAGCCGTGACAGCTGCCCGGAGGGCCTGCCGGGGCCTTCCTGCCCCGTCCGCCGTCCCGCTCTTCCCGGTCTCATCCTGGACGGGGCGTCGCCTCCGCTCGGTCGCTCCGGGTGACGAACGACCGGAACCTGCGGGCCACTTCGGAAGGGTGGAGGGTCGGTCGTCCCAGTGGCTCCAGCGATCCGGGCTGGATGCGCGCGTAGACGAAGCAGGGCCCAGGCTCGTTCGCCGCCTCCCGCAGCGCGTCACGCAGACCTGCCAGGTCGGCGCAGTCGAAGACGCGTGGGTAGCCGCAGGCAGCCGCCACCGCGGGGAAGTCGGTGCCTGCGGCGAGGCTGCGCTGGCCACCGGTGGAATCGTGGACCTGGTTGTCCAGGAGCACGTGCGTCAGCGCCAACGGCGGCTGCGCGCCCACGGCCGCCAGCGTGCCCAGGCGCATCAGTGCGGCGCCGTCGCCGTCGACGACGACGACCCGGCGGGCCGAGTGGCGGGCGACGCCCAACCCCACGGCCGAGGCCGAGCCCATCGCCCCGACCAGGTAGAAGTGCTGTGGCCGGTCGGCGAGGGTGAACAGTTCCCGGCTGCACTTCCCGGTGGTCGAGATGACAGCGGTCTGGTCGTCGATGGCGCCGAGCAGGGATTCCAGTGCCTCGATCCGGCAGGGGGCCTGACCGCGGCCCGGATCCCCGAGGCGGACCACCCTTGAATGCGGTGACGGCCGCGGCCGCGGTTCGCTCAGTTCCTCCGGCGCGATCGTCCCCTTCCGCACGACGAACGCGTGCGGAAGTTCCCGCCCGCGCATCGCGTCCCAGCCCTGGTCGAGCACGGGACCGAGACCCTCGGGGTCGGGGGGGAGTAGCGAGTGGCTGACCCCGACCATCGTCAACAGGTCGGCGGTGACCGCGCCGAGCAACTCGTGCTGCGGTTCGTCCGGCCGGCCCGGCTCACCGCGCCAGGTGACGATCAGCGGCACCGGGATCCGACAGGGGTGGTTGAGCGAGGTCAGCGGATTGACCATGTTGCCCAGTCCGGAGTTCTGGGCGATGACACACGTCGTCGCCCCGGCCAGCCACGCTCCGGTGGCTATCGCCACGGCCTCGCCCTCGTGGGTGGCGGGCAGGTAGCGCACCGAGGGATCCGACGCCACCTTGTTGATCAGCGGTGTCAGAAAGGAACAGGGCACGCCCGTCACTTCGGCCACGCTCCGGGTGGCCAGTTCGTCCAGGAGCAGACCGGCCGCGATCACGCGCTGTACCGCTCCTGGTCCGCGGCGAGCCCCTGGTAGTCCATGAGCCGGAAGACGACATCGAGGGGCGCGATCTCCTCCTCCAAGGGGACGGGCCCCTCCGTCCGCAGCAGGCGGCAGGCTCGGCGCATCGCCGCGACGGCGGACCGCAGGCTCTGGTTGGCCCAGATCACACCGCTGATGCCGAGGGTCGCGAACACCTCGGGCGGCGTGCGGTAGTAGGTGGTGGGTGCGATGACGAGCGGGAGCTGATCGCGCCACATCTCCACGAACTGCGCGATCTCGTCGACGGATTCGCTGCGCGAATGGATGAAGACGGCATCGGCACCCGCTTTGCGGTATGCCTCGGCTCGCCTGAGGGCTTCCTCCATCCCCGCATCCGCCACGAGTGCTTCCGTGCGGGCTACGATGACGAATTCCGGGTCGCGCAGGATGTCCCGGCAGGCTCTGATCTTTCCGCTGAACTCGTCGACAGGGGCGAGCGCGTGGCTGTCCCCGAAGAAGGAGTTCATCTTCGGGAACACCTTGTCCTCAAGGCAGACGCCCGCCGCTCCGATCCGTTCCGCTCGGGCGGTGAAGGTGCGCGCGGTGTTGAAGTTGCCGTAACCGGTGTCGCCATCCACCAGGACGGGGAGCTCTGTCGCTTCCACGACGCGGGTCACCAGACCGAGCAGGTCGCTCCAGGACGCCTCGTCGCTGTCGCGGACGCCCAGCGCGGTGGACATACACAAGCCCGACGCCCACAGGGCGGGGAAGCCGGCCTCCGCCGCGATGCGTGCGCTCAGCCCGTCATGGGCTCCCACGAGCGGGGTCGGCTGCGGCTCGGCCAGCAGGCGGCGCAGCCGGGTTCCGGGGCTCGCGAGTTCGCCGGTCATGACCACGAGCCGCGATCCGCCGTCCGGATCGGCCCGCCGGCGATGTCCACCGTCGTCCACTCGCCCACGATCAACCGGTGGCCGGCCCCCTGAGGGTCCACCCCGCGGACCTCTGCGAAGGGGCCGATCAGCGAGTCGTGGAGCGGCCCGATCCCCTTGAGGCGGCCGCCGTCGCAGACAATCGACCGCTCGATGCCGGTGCCGGTCACCACACAGCTCGCGCCCAGGCTGGTGTACGGCCCGATCCGGGAGTCCTCCACGAGGCTCGACGCCCCGACCACCGCAGGGCCCACGATCTGCGAGCTCCTGATCCGGGCGCCCCGTTCCACGACCACCCGTCCCGTCGCTTCACTCAGGGAGTCGACCGAGCCCAGGATCCGGCGCTCCAGGGTGTCGAGCATCACCGTGTTGCAGTCCAGCAGCCCTTCGACGGTCCCGGTGTCCTTCCAGTACCCGGAGAAGGTCGTCGCCCGCACGCAGCTGCCGCCGTCGATGAGCCATTCGATCGCGTGGGTGATCTCCAGTTCGCCGCGCTCACTCGGCTGGATGGAGCGTACGGCTTTGTGGATGGCGGACGTGAAGAAGAAGACGCCCATCACGGCCAGGTCCGTTGTGGGCACCGCGGGCTTTTCCGGAAGGCACAGTACCTGCCCGTCCGGGGTGACCTCCGCCAGCCCGTGCGCCGAAGGATTGGGCACGTGGGTGACGACGAGTTGGGCGTCGGGGTGGTTGCGCTCGAAGTCCGCGGCGGCCTCGCTGAGGTCTCCCATGATGACGTTGTCGCCGAGATACATGACGAAGTCGTCGTCGCCCAGGAAATCCCTGGCCACCACCACGCCGTGCGCCAAGCCCAACGGTTCGTTCTGCTTCAGGTAGGTGACGCGCAGACCGTAATCCGATCCGTCGCCCACCTCCTCGGCAATGGCGTCCGCCCAAGTGCCGACGACGATGCCGACTTCCGTGACGCCGAATCCCCTGACCGTCTCCAAACCGTGGGAGATGACGGGCTTGTTCGCCACGGGAACGAGTTGTTTGGGCATGGAAAAACTGAGGGGACGCAACCGCGTCGCCCTTCCCCCGCACAAAAGCAAGGCCTTCATCTCGCCTCTTCCCGTACGAACCCGTGGCACCGTGGGTCGGGACCGCAGAAGTACCTGGTGAGACCTTGACCCCAGGGAATCAACGCCGCATAGGGTTGTCAAATCGGTCGTTCGCATCCACACGGGTCGTGCGATTCGAGAATAAAGGCGATCCTGGGGCCCCACATTCGGGCGAGTGCCAAGCCTTTACCAAGTCTGCGCCAAGGGCTTCTGCCAAGGGCTGGCGACCTGGAGCACGGCGCATTATGAGCGATCACAATGCCGGGTGCAGGCCGTCCGCGCAGCGTCACGCACTGCAGCAGGATATTCGATGCGTCTTATTCCGTGGTTATGTGGATAAGGGCATTCTTGGTGCAGCACGGATTATCGAGGAAGGGGATGAGGAGCCCATGGAAGACGGCAGCTTCATCCGCATCACGCCGCTCGCCGGCTGTATCGGTGCGGAAGTCGGGGGTGTGGATCTCGCTGTTCCTCTCAGCCCGCGCCTCGTCGCCGCCGTCCGACGGGCCCTGGAAGACCACAGAGTGCTCATCTTCCGCGACCAGCACCTCACCCACGACCAGCAGATCGCGTACGCCGGGCAGTTCGGTCCCCCCGCCCCCTCCCACCCCTGGGTTCCCCATGTCGCAGGGCACCCGTACGTACACGCCCTCATCACCGGGCACGGTGAGAATCCGGAGATGACCGAGGAGCAGCGGCACGCGGCGCTCTGGCGCAATCCCGACTTCCTGTCCGGCTGGCACAGCGACATCACGGCCGCCGTCGACCCTCCCGCGTTCTGCGTCCTGCGCGCGGAAAAGGTCCCGTCGCACGGCGGCGACACCATCTGGGCCGACATGGTCACCGCCTACGAACGCCTGTCCGCCCCGCTGCGCCGGTTCACCGACGACTTGACCGCGGAACACCGCTACCTGGTCGGCTACGTGCCCTTCGGTGTCAGTGACGCGTTCACCCGCACCAGCGTCGAGGCCGCCCTTGTCGCGCACCACCCCGTCGTACGCGCCCTGCCGGACTCCGGCAAGCGCTGCCTGTTCGTGAGCCCCGGCTTCACCAGCCACATCAACGAGCTGACACCGGCGGAGAGCCGGCGGATCCTCGACCTGCTCTTCACGCACACCACACACAGCGACCTGACCTTCCGGCACCGCTGGACGGCAGGCGACGTGGCCATGTGGGACAACCGTGCCACCATCCACGTCGCGCCCACGGATCACGAGAAACTGGGGCAGGAACGCGCGATGTACCGGGTGTTCGTCGCCGGCGAACCCGCCGTGGGACCCTCCGGCGCCACGTCGCGCGCCATCAGCGGCGACCCCTACCAGGTCGCGGGCGTACCCGCCTGGTGAGACCCGAAGTCATGTGAAGGGGCCCGAGGCGTGTTCGGGACAGGACCCTGGGGCGAGCCGGTCGGCCCGCCCCCGGTCCGTTCACCGCGCCGGCTGTCCCCCGAGTCCGGCGGGCAGCTCCTCCGTGTGCACCAGTCCGAGCCGCTGGGTGGCCCGGGTCAGGGCCACATACAGGTCGCTGTCCGCGAAGCGACCCGGCTCCACCACGATCACCGCGTCGAACTCCAGCCCCTTCGCCTGCCGCGGGTCCAGCAGCACGACGGTCCGGGTCAGATCGACGGTCCCCGCGTCGCCAGGCCCTCGCAGTCCGCTCAGCTCCCCGTGCAGCTCGGGTGGCGCGATCACCGCCAGCCGTCCGTCGACGGGCTTCTCGCGCTCCACGGCCGCGAGCACCGCGGCGGTCAGGCCCCGCTCGGCGACCCGTTCGGTCCAGGGCGCGACCCCGGTCGAGCGTACCGACCTCGGCGGTTCGAAGCCGGGGTGCTTCGCCTGCCGGGCGACTGCCGCCAGCTCCATGATCTCGGCGGGCGTACGGTAGTTGACCCCGAGTCTGGTGTGCTGCCAGCGGTCCTGGACGTACGGTCCGAGGATGTCCTGCCAGGAGCCGCACCCGGCCGCGTCGGCGGTCTGCGCCGGGTCGCCGACCAGGGTCATCGAGCGGCTGGGGCTGCGCCGCATCAGCAGCCGCCAGGCCATGGCGGACAGCTCCTGGGCCTCGTCCACGATGATGTGCCCGAAGGCCCAGGTGCGGTCGGCGGCGGCCCGCTCGGCCGCGCTGCGGTGGTCGCGTTCCTCGTGCCGCTCGGCCATCCGCTCGGCGTCGATGATGTCGTGCGCGGACAGCACCTCGGAGGCGTCGGCGTCGAGCTCCTCCTTGTCCTCGAACTCATAGGTGCGGGACGCGAACGAGACATCGAGCACCCCCTGCGCGTAGGCGATCTGCCGGGACCGCTCGGCCTCCGCGGCAGCGCGGGCGGCGGAGTCGTCCTCACCGAGCAGCTCGGCCGCCTCGTCCAGCAGGGGTACGTCGGCGGGTGTCCATACCGTCCGCTCACCGTGGCCCCGGCGGATCAGCGCCGCCTCGTCGTCGTCCAGGTGCACCGGGTCGGCGAGGAAGTCGGCGAGGAACTCCCGGGGTGTGAGCGGCGGCCACAGCGAGGCGATGGCGGAGTGCACCTCGGAGCTGGCGGCGACGGCCTTGCCCAGTTGGGCGATGTCGTCGGGTCCCAGGAAGTTGGGCCCGCCGTAGGGGTCGGCGCCGATCCGGTCCACGAGCTGGGCGGTGAGGTCGTCGATGAGGTGGAACACGAAGTAGGGGCGGGCGAGGTTGTGCGGCAGCCCGGTCTCGCGGGCCTTGTGGCGGGCTTCGACGGCCATGTCCCAGTCGAGGACCAGGTCGCCGTCGTCATGCGGGATGACGATCGGCTCGCCCTTCTCGGGCACCCGCTGCCGGTCCCGGACCGCTTCGGCGAGTACGCCCGCCATGTGGGCCCGGCCCTTCACGGCCGCGGCGGCGGCGCTTTCGGTGCCGGTGGCGTGCACCCCGGGGAACAGCTCGCCGATGGTCGCGAGCAGCACGCCGGTCTCACCGAGCGAGGGCAGCACCTCGCCGATGTAGCCGAGGAACGCGGGGTTGGGCCCGACGATCAGCACCGCCCGCTTGGCGAGCTGCTCCCGGTACGCGTACAGCAGATACGCGGCCCGGTGCAGCGCCACGGCGGTCTTTCCGGTGCCGGGCCCGCCCTCGACCACGAGTACCCCGTGCTGAGGGGCACGGATGATCCGGTCCTGCTCGGCCTGGATGGTGGCGACGATGTCCGCCATCCGCCCGGTGCGGGCGCTGTTGAGGGAGGCCAGCAGCACCTCGTCGGCGTCATGCGCCTCGTACCCGGTGCGGGTGGAGTCGCTGAGGTCCATGATCTCGTCGTGCAGGGCGGTGACAGTGCGCCCTTCGGTGGTGATGTGCCGGCGCCGGCGCAGCCCCATGGGCTGGTAACCGGTCGCGAGGTAGAACGGCCGCGCCACCGGCGCCCGCCAGTCGATCAGCAGCGGAGTGCGCTCGCGGTCGTCGCGCCGGATGCCGGTGCGGCCGATGTGGTACGTCACACCGTCCCGGTGATCGATCCGCCCGAAGCACAGTCCGGTGTCGGCGGCGTCGAGCGCGGCGAGCGTGGCGGAGTGCTCGATCACCGCGATGTCGCGCTCGACGCGCGCCTGCCGCCCGGTGCCGGTCTGCTTGACGGCGGCGGACGCGGCGGCCTCGGCCTCCGCCCTGAGCTGATCCAGCCGCTCATGGACGACGGAGACGAATTGCTGCTCCTGCCGCAATTCCTCAGTTGACAATTCAGCTCCCGACGCGATAGGGTTCGACTATTCGAGTTTCCCGCGTTTTTGGCGTGCCCGCACACGGAACCATCCAATATACGCGAAGAAATGCCCCGGCCGTCGCTTCGGCCGGGGCATTTTTGATTCAGGGCGGATTCAGGGCTGTTTCAGATCCGGTCCAGTCCGGTTCAGTCCGGTTCCAGAGTCCGCCAGCTCACCAGGTCCCCCTCACCAAGGTCCCGCGGCAGCAGTTGCTTCGACCGGGGCACCGTCAACTCCGGTCGGCGGGCAGCAGGGGCCGGCGCTCCAGCGGTGAGGAGAGCACGATCGACGTCGTCGTACGCCCCAGCGCGGAGGCCTGCTCCAGGACGTCCTCCAGATGCACGGTGTCCGTCGTGGCGACCCTGAGGATCCAACAGTCCTCGCCGACGACATGGTGCACCTCCAGGACCTCCGGCCTGGCGAACAGTTCCTGGGAGCGCGGGTGGCCGACGCCGTAGCCGCCGTACGGGCTGATCCGGATGAACGCCTGGATGCCGTAGCCGAGCCGCGCCGGTGAGACATGCGCGCCATAGCCGGTGATCGCGCCGCCCGCCTCCAGCCGCCGTACCCGCTCCGCGACGGCGGCCGGGCTCAGACTGACCCGCCGGCCGAGTTCGCTCAGGGTGATCCGGCCGTCGGCCTGGACGATCTCCAGAATGCGCCGGTCGATCCGGTCGAAGGCACCCCCCGCGGTTTCCTCGGTGCCCGCGCGCGAATGCCGTTGTTCTTTCGGCGCGGAGGCCGGAACTCCCATGTCTCCCCCTTTATGAAGCGGTCGGTCAACGTAACACTGGTGATCCCGGAGCGAAGCGGGCGACGGGAGTGACAGGGGGACAGGATGGGCATCGGGCATGTGTGCGTCATCGGCGGCAACCGGTACTTCGGAAAGCGGTTGATCCAGCGGCTGCTGGACGCGGGTGTACGCGTCACCGTCGTCAACCGAGGCTCCTCCGCACCGCCCACCGGGACCGAGCACCTGGTCGCGGACCGGGACGACGAGGCGTCCCTGGCAGCGGCACTCGGCGAACGGAGCTTCGACGCCGTGGTCGACCAGGTCTGCTACACACCACGGCAGGCGGAGATCGCACGACGGGTTTTCGCCGGGCGTACCGGCCGCTATGTCATGACGTCGACGGTCGAGGTGTACGAGCACCAGGACTCCGCCGGCCTTGTCAGCGAGGAGGCCGTCGATCCGCGTACGGTCGCCGTGGATCTCACGCTCCCCTGGGACGACACACGGTTCCGGGAGGCCAACTACGGCGAGGGGAAGCGGCAGGCGGAAGCCGTGTTCGCGGCGGAGCCTGCGTTCCCGTACGCGGCGGTGCGGGTGGCCCATGTGCTGGGCGGCGCCGACGACTTCACCGGTCGGCTCGACCACTACGCGGAGCGCGTACGCGCGGGCGAGCCGATCGCCGTGCCGCCCGTGAACCGAACCGCCACGTATGTGTACGTGGAGGAGATCGCCGCCTTCCTGGACTGGGCGCTACGCGCCGACTTCACCGGCCCGGTGAACGCGGCGGCACACGGGCGGCTCGGCACGGCCGACATCTGCGCGGCGGTGACCGGGGCGATCGGCGGGACGGCCCGGTTCGAGGTGGCGTCCGGGGGGCTCTCCCCGTTCTCGTTCACACGCTCGTACGGCATGGACAACTCCCGGGCGGAGCAGCTCGGTTTCCGCTTCAGCGACAGCAGCGAATGGCTCGCACGGGCGGTCGCGGAGACCGTCGGCACGCGCGGTGCGGAGGTGTGATCGCGATGCGGACACGTGCACTCGGTGACCTGCGTGTCTGGCCCATCGGCCTGGGAGCGATGCCGCTCTCCATCGAGGGCCATCCCGGCGAGGCACGGGCGATGGCCACGATCCACGCCGCGCTCGACGCCGGTGTGACACTGGTCGACACCGCCGATTCGTACCATCCTCCGGGCGAACGCAGGGGGCTGGGAGAGGAGTTGGTGGCGCGAGCGCTCGCCTCGTATTCCGGAGCCACCGACGATGTCCTGATCGCCACCAAGGGCGGCCGTGGCCGCACACCCGACGGCGACTGGTCGGTCAACGCCGATCCCGGGCACCTCAAGCGCGCGGCACAGGAGTCGGCGAACCGGCTGGGCGTCGAGTCGATCGGGCTCTACCAGCTGCACAAGCCGGACCCGGCGGTGCCGTACGCGGAATCCCTGGGCGCCATACGCGAGTTGCTGGACGACGGCACGATCCGCCTGGCCGGGATCTCCAACGTGGACACGGCACAGATCCACCAGGCGCGGGAGATCCTCGGCGACCGACTCGTCTCGGTGCAGAACCGCTACTCACCCGCCATCCGCGACAGCGAAGCGGAATTGCGCCTGTGCGCCGAACTGGGCTTGGCCTTCCTGCCCTGGAGCCCTCTCGGCGGAATCTCCCGCAGTTCCTTGGACGGTGTCTCGGAGCAGGGCGCGGATCCGGCGTTCGCCGCGTTCCACCAGGTGGCCCGGGAGCGCGGGGTGAGCCCGCAGCGCGTGGCACTGGCCTGGCTGCTGGCACGCTCGCCCGTGGTCGTCCCCATTCCGGGAGCGAGCCGGCCTGAGTCGGTACGGGACTCGGCAGCGGCTGCCGAGCTCGTACTGGAGGAGAGGGAGAAGGAGCTGCTCGGACTGACCGGCACCGAGTCACCGCCGCCGCCCCCGGACAGCTCGGCCGGATCGGTGGACAAGGAGCGGTCCGTGGCGGACACGGCGGGTGCGGGCGATGGGTGACAACTACCTGACGGTGATTCCGACCGATCCGTACTGGCAGCCGAGTCAGGACGCGGCGGATCGTGCCGCGGCCGTGCTGTCCGGGATGCTTCCCGACGACGACGCCCGCAGTGGTCTGGAAGCCAGATGGCACGTCACCGTGGAAGTGGTCGTCAGCGGCGCCGGCCTGGAGTCGGTCTCGTGCCCGCACTGCGGTGCGGAGTTCGCCCGGGGCTAGTGGGGTGACGTCGTCTCGGCGCGCTACGACGGGGGCTTCTCCACGCTCATGGTGGCGGTGCCCTGTTGTGATGCCGAGACGTCGCTCAACGAGCTGGTGTACGACTGGCCGACGGGGTTCGCCCGATTCAGGATCGAGGTCCTGTATCCGAACCGGGGGTGGCTGACCGACGAGGAACTGGCCTCCCTCACGAACACACTCGGGCACCCCCTGCGACAGATACTCACCCACAGCCAGTGCGGTGACCAGGGCTGCCGACGCGGCAAGGCCCGCTGCCCCCGGGCAAGGTGTCGGCCGTGAGTCGTCCGAGGACGGGATCGGCTGGGTGTCCTTTACGGGCCGGTCCTCAGCCGATCCGCGTCGGTCGGGTGGCCATCCGACCGAGCGATCCCGAGCATGCGGACAGCACCGCGAATCAGGCACCCGGTGCGCGGAAGTCCACGGTCTTCCTCACGGCCGCGTCCATGTCCTCGGGACTCAGCAGAGGCACCGCCCGGGAGGTCACGGCGCCCGAGGCGCGGGCGGCCATGGAGGTGGCGACCAAGGAGATCTCGTCGGGCATGTCGGCGACGACGTACAGATCGTCGGTACCGATGGCGTAGTACATCCATTCGAGGCTGCCGCCGCAGGATCTGAGGGTCCGCTCCACAGCCTCCTTCCGGCCTGTGCCGCCCTCGGCCATCAGACCCTTGGCGCCTTCGGCGGTGTAGCTCGACTGGATCAGGTACTTGGGCATCCGACACTCCTGTTGTCCGGTACCGCGCTGGGCGGCGTGACCTCGGATTCACCTTCGGGCACGAGTGGCCGGCCGGCCACTCAGGCTCGGCCGCGCAGACGGGTGGCCGTGGTGCCGGCGCCGCGGGTGCGCAGCAGTGGGCGCGTACCCCACGCGGGGAGCGATGACCGGGGGCGGGAGGGGGCTCCCTATCGCTGCGAGGTAGCTGCGTCGAGCGACGCAGGGGTGATCTCGGGGACGAGAATCGCGTCCTCTTCCATACCCGAGGGGAGGTGGACACGGCGGTCTTCGCGGCATACCAGCCAGGTTGCTCGGACCCCTTGCGTTTCCGTCGATATTTTCCATGACGTGAGATTCAGCGGAAGGGACGGACAAAGCTCTGCGGGCCCCGGCGCGGATGGCGCCGGGGCCCGTGCGGAGCCAGCGGGGATCAGACCTTCACGGGCTGCTCCCGCGGTTCCGGTACGTCGCTCCCGGCCCTCGCGGGCACATGCTCGTCCGCCTCGTCGAGCAGGGTCCGCTCGTCGAACGGGACCCGCCCGGCAAGGACCTCGGCGACCCGCTCCCTGTCGATCTCCTTGGTCCAGGTGCCGATGAGCACGGTCGCGACGGCGTTGCCCGCGAAGTTGGTCAGGGCCCGGGCCTCGCTCATGAAGCGGTCGATGCCGACGATCAGACCGACCCCGTCCACCAGCGCGGGCTTGTGCGACTGGAGGCCACCGGCGAGCGTCGCGAGTCCGGCTCCGGTGACACCCGCCGCGCCCTTGGACGCGATGATCATGAAGATCAGCAGCGAGATCTGCTCGCCCACCGACAGCGGGGTGCCCATCGCCTCGGCTACGAACAGGGAGCCCATCGTCAGATAGATCGCGGTGCCGTCCAGGTTGAAGGAGTAGCCGGTCGGTACGGTGATGCCGACCACGGGCTTCGAGACGCCCAGGTGCTCCATCTTCGCGATCAGCCGCGGCAGCGCGGACTCCGACGACGAGGTGGAGAGGATCAGCAGGAACTCCCGGCCCAGGTACCTGAGCAACGCGAACAGGTTCACGCCGGCGGCCAGCCGCAGCAGCGTGCCCAGAACCACCAGGACGAACAGCGCGCAGGTGACATAGAAGCCGATCATGATGACCGCGAGCGACTTGAGCGCGTCGACACCGGTCTCGCCCACCACGGCGGCGATCGCGCCGAAGGCGCCGACCGGAGCGGCCCACATGATCATCGCGAGGATGCGGAAGACCAGGCGCTGGATGTGGCCGATTCCGCGCAGGACCGGCTCCCCGGCGCTGCCCATGGCCTGGAGCGCGAAGCCCGCCAGCAGGGCGACCAGCAGCGTCTGGAGGACCTCGCCCTCGGTGAAGGCCGACACCAGGGTCTTGGGGATGACCCCCAGCAGGAAGTCCACGGTGCCCTCGCTGGCCCCGGCCGCCTGCTTCTCGCCCGCCGCCTTCGCGGCCTCCGTGAGATGGAGGCCGGAACCGGGCTCCAGGATGTTGCCGACGACCAGGCCGATCCCGAGGGCGATGGTGGACATCACCAGGAAGTAGCCGAGGGCGAGCCCGCCGACCGCACCGACCTTGGCGGCTTTGCGGACCGAGCCCACGCCGAGCACGATCGTGCAGAAGATGATCGGCGAGATCATCATCTTGATCAGGTTCACAAAGCCGGTGCCCAGTGGCTTGAGCTCGACGGCGACACCGGGGGCCGCGAAGCCCACGGCGATACCGAGGGCGACGGCACCGATGACGGCGAGATACAGATAGTGCGTACGGTCCCGCCGTGCGGCTGCTGCTGGTGCGGTTGCCACGGGGATTCCTCCTCGGCCTGGTGAAACGTCCATGTCGTCCACGTCCCGTTGGACTGCCGCGACTATCCACCACGCTGTGACGCCGGTCACCCTTGCGTACGTTTCGTTCATACGAAAGCGGACGTGCAGACTGACGGCATGCACATAAGGCGCCCCCGGCCCCGGAGCCTCGCCGGCCAGCTCTTCGCGATGCAGGTCGTGCTGGTCGCCGCGGTCGTGGCCGGGTGCGCGGTCTTCGCGTACCTCACCGACCGGGACCAGGCGGAGGAGACCGCCCGGCGGCAGACGGTGGCGACCGCCACGGCGGTGGCCGACTCGCCGTCGGTCATCGAGGCGGCGCGCACGGGCACGGCGGCGGGGACCAGCGGTGGCGGGCGGACGGCGGACGGGGCGGCAGGCCGCGCCGCCAACGGGATCACGCGGACCAGTGCGGTCCTCCAGCCCTACGCGGAACGGGTACGCCAGGACTCCGGCGTCGACTTCGTGGTGATCATGGCGCCGAACGGGACCCGCTGGACCCATCCGGAGCCGCAGCAGATCGGCCGCACCTATATCGGGCACACCGGCGAGGCGCTGCGCGGCCGGACCTTCTCCGAGACGCACAAGGGCGTGCTCGGACTTTCGGTGCGGACGATCACTCCGGTGCGGGACGGCGACCGGATCGTCGCCCTGGTCAGCGCGGGCATCACCATCGACCGGATCAGCGCGCAGGTTCGGCAGCAGCTCACCGCGCTGCTGGGGATGGCGGGAGCCGCGCTGGTGCTCGGTGGCGCGGGCACGTACGTGGTCAACGCCCGGCTGCGGCGGCATACGCACGGGATGAACGCGGCCGAGCTCAGCCGGATGCACGCCTACCACGAGGCAACCCTGCACGCGCTGCGCGAGGGGCTGCTGATGCTGGACGGTCAGCGGCGGATCGCGCTGATCAACGACGGCGCACGGGAGCTGCTGGGGCTCGGTCCCGACGCCGTGGGGCGCGGCGCGGCCGAACTCGGCCTGCCGCCGGGGCTCACGGGCGCCCTGCTGGCCAGTGAGCCGCGGGTGGACGAACTGCATCTGACCGCGGACCGCGTGCTGGTCGTGTCGACCCAGCCGGTGGTCGGCGGAGAGCGCCGGGGCACGGTGGTGACCCTGCGGGACCACACCGAACTCCAGTCGCTCACCGGCGAGCTGGACTCGGAGCGCGGCTTCAGCCAGGCGCTGCGCGCCCAGGCCCATGAGGCCGCGAACCGTCTGCACACCGTGGTCTCGCTGATCGAACTGGACCGTACGGACGAGGCGGTCCGGTTCGCCACCGCCGAACTGGAGCTGGCGCAGGCGCTCACGGACCGGGTGGTGAGCGCGGTCGGCGAACCGGTGCTGGCCGCGCTGCTGCTGGGCAAGGCCGCTCAGGCCAATGAGAGCGGTGTGGAGCTGGTCCTGACCGGTGACAGCCGGATCGACGACGGAGTACTGCCGCCGTGGCTGCCCGCGCGCGATCTGGTGACGATCCTGGGCAATCTCATCGACAACGCGGTAGAGGCGGCGACCATGACCGGCGCGGGCACGTCTCCGCCGGCACGGTCGCGGGTCACCGTCTCCGCCCGCGTCGTCGGCCGCGACCTCGTCCTGTGCGTCGGCGACAGCGGCCCGGGGGTGCGCCCGGAGGACGTGGACGCCGTGTTCGAGCGCGGTTGGTCGACCCGTGGTCCCGGCAGGGGCCTCGGCCTCGCCCTCGTACGGCAGGCCGTGCACCGGGCCCATGGCGCCGTGGAACTCGCCCAGGCGCCGGACGGCGGTGCCCGGTTCACCGTGCGGCTGCCGCTGCGTACGGAAGAACCGTCCGAAGAGACGGCCAAAGGGGCGGGCGAAAGGGTGCGCGGATGAGTGCCCAGCACGTGCGTGTGCTCGTTGTGGAGGACGATCCGGTCGCGGCCGACGCGCACGCGCTCTATGTCGGACGCGTCCACGGCTTCGGTGTCGCCGGGGTGGCGCACTCGCTCGCCGAGGCACACCGGCTGCTTGAGCGGACACCCGTCGACCTGATCCTGCTGGACCTGTACCTGCCCGACGGGCACGGGCTCCGGCTGCTGCGGTCGCTGCGCGCGGGCGGGCATGCGGCGGATGTCATCGCCGTCACCTCGGCCCGTGATCTGGCCATCGTGCGCGAAGGCGTGTCGCTCGGGGTGGTGCAGTACGTGCTCAAGCCGTTCACCTTCGCCACCCTGCGCGACCGCCTCGTCCGATACGCCGAGTTCCACGCCACCGCGGGCGAGGCATCAGGCCAGGACGACGTGGACCGGGCACTCGCGACTCTCCGTACACCGCAACCCGCCGCACTCCCGAAGGGGTTGAGCGGCCCCACGCTGGAGGCGGTGACCCGTGCGCTGCGCGGCTCCCCTGACGGGCTCACGGCCGCCGAAGCAGGGGCGGCGCTGGGGATCTCCCGGATCACCGCACGCCGCTATCTGGAGCATCTGGTGTCGACCGGGCGGGCTGACCGCAGTCCCCAGTACGGGCAGATCGGCCGCCCCGAGCTCCAGTACCGCTGGCTCCCGTCCGGCCGCTGACACGCTTGCCCGGCCGGGGCCTGGCCGGGAACGCCGAGAAAAGGTGGAGATCGGCACGTCAAAGGGCGGGCGGACCGCTCAGAAGACCGATTCTGCTTCGTACACCCTGTCGTGCGGCACCGTCTTCAGCCGGGTGACCGCTTCCGCCAGCGGCACCAGCACCACCTGGGTGCCGCGCAGCGCCGTCATCTTGCCGAACTCGCCCTGGTGCGCCGCCTCCACGGCGTGCCAGCCGAAGCGGGTCGCGAGCACCCTGTCGTACGCGGTCGGCACACCGCCGCGCTGGACATGCCCCAGGATGACGGGCTTGGCCTCCTTGCCGAGCCTGTGTTCCAGTTCCATCGCGAGGCGTCCGCCGATGCCCAGGAAGCGCTCATGGCCGTACTGGTCGATCTCGCCCCTGCGGTAGTCCATGGAGCCCTGGACGGGGTGGGCGCCCTCGGCGACGCAGATGACGGCGAACTTCTTGCCGCGGGCGAAGCGTTCCTCGACCATCTTCACCAGGTCGTCGACCTCGAAAGGGCGTTCGGGCAGGCAGATCCCGTGGGCGCCGCCCGCCATTCCGGACTCCAGGGCGATCCAGCCGGCGTGCCGTCCCATCACCTCGACCACCATGACCCGCTGGTGGGATTCGGCGGTGGTCTTGAGGCGGTCGATCGCCTCGGTGGCGACCGTGACAGCGGTGTCGAAGCCGAAGGTGCGGTCGGTGGCCGAGATGTCGTTGTCGATGGTCTTCGGCACACCGACGACGGGCATCCCTGCCTCGGACAGCATCCGGGCGGCTGTGAGGGTGCCTTCGCCGCCGATCGGGATCAGCACGTCGATGCCGTACCGCAGTGCCAACTCGGCGCAGTTCTCAGCGGCTTCGCGGAGTCGGGCGCGTTCGAGGCGGGCCGAGCCGAGTATGGTGCCGCCGCGGGCCAGGATGCCGCTGACGGCGTCGAGGTCGAGGGGGCGGCAGTGGCCGTCGAGCAGGCCCTTGAACCCGTCTTCGAATCCGATGACTTCATCGCCGTACCCGGCCATGGCGCGGTGTACGACGGACCGGATCACTGCGTTCAGGCCCGGACAGTCGCCGCCGGCGGTGAGGACTCCGATACGCATCGTGCCGTGTCTCCCGATCTCCCGACCTTCCGGCCCTTCCGACCTTCCGATCGCCGGTACATATCGCCGGTACACGCGGCATCACTCGTGCATACGGCTATAGGGCCACATAGCGCCACTGCCGATTCTTCCACGTTCCGCGACGCGGGGCCCCCGGCGCACTTCAGTGGCATGCGGCAGGCGCTCTACCCACCCCCGGGGGTACTGTCAAGAGGGCAATGCCACCCTATCGGGGGTAATTCTGCACGCCAGATTGCCGGTGGCACACGCCCTGGACGACCACCGCGCTCGAAGCAGGAACAGGAGACCACGCGTGACGCGCAGCGTGTACGTGACCGGGATCGACCGCGGCGACGGCCGCCAGGTGGTGGAGCTGGGGGTGATGGAGCTCCTGACCCGGCAGGTGGACCGGGTGGGTGTGTTCCGGCCCCTGATGCACGACGGTCCCGACCGGCTGTTCGATCTGCTGCGTGTCCGCTACCGGCTGTCCCAGGATCCGGCGTCCGTGTACGGCATGACATACGCCGAGGCCGCCGCGCTCCAGGCCGAGAAGGGTCCCGACGAGCTGGTGTCCCGGCTGGTCGAGCGGTTCCTCGCAGTGGCGCGGGAGTACGAGGTCGTGCTCGTGCTCGGCACGGACTTCCACGAGACCCAACTCCCCGATGAGCTGGCGCTGAACGCCCGGCTGGCCAACGAGTTCGGCGCGTCCGTGATCGTCGTGGTGGGCGGCAAGGGCCAGAACGCCGAGTCAGTCCGCGCCGAGACCCGCAATGCCCACCGCGCCTACGAGGTGCTGGGCTGCGACGTCCTCGCGATGGTGGTGAACCGGGTGGCGCCGCAGGACCGCGAGGTCATCGCCGAGCGACTCGCCGCCCGCGTACCCGTCCCCTGCTATGCGATCCCCGACGAACCGGCTCTGGCGGCCCCCACGGTCGCCCAGGTCTCCCAGGCCCTGGGTGCGAAGGTGCTGCTCGGGGACGATTCCGGACTCGCCCGGGACGCGCTCGGCTTCGTGTTCGGCGGCGCGATGCTGCCGAACCTGCTGAAGGCCCTGACCCCCGGGTGCATGGTCGTCACCCCGGGTGACCGCGCCGACCTGGTGGTCGGCGCGCTCGCGGCACACTCCGCCGGCACCCCGCCGATCGCGGGTCTGCTGCTCACCCTGGACGAGCGGCCCGCCGACTCGATCCTGACCCTGGCCTCCCGGCTGGCGCCCGGCACCCCGGTGATCTCGGTTCCCGGCGGCTCCTTCCCCACCGCTGCCGAACTCTTCGCGATGGAGGCCAGGTTGAGCGCGGCCACCCCCCGCAAGGCGGAGACCGCGATCGGGCTGTTCGAGCGCCATGTCGACTCGGCGGGCCTGCTCGCCCGGGTGGAGGTCGCACGCACCGGGCGGGTCACCCCGATGATGTTCGAGCACGATCTGCTGGAGCAGGCCCGCGCCATCCGGCGCCGGGTCGTGCTGCCCGAGGGCACCGAGGAGCGCGTGCTGCGCGCCGCCGACGTGCTGTCGCGCCGCGATGTCTGCGACCTCACCCTGCTCGGCGACGCCGAGGCGATCCGCAAGAAGGCGGCGGACCTCGGTATCGACCTCGGCGACGTCCAGATCGTCGATCCGCTGCACTCCGAGTTGCGCGAGCGTTTCGCCGAGCGGTACGCGGAGCTGCGCGCCCACCGCGGAATCTCCGTGGAACTGGCGTACGACCTCGTGTCGGACGTCAACTACTTCGGCACGCTGATGGTCCAGGAGGGCCTGGCCGACGGCATGGTGTCTGGCTCGGTGCACTCCACGGCGGCGACGATCCGGCCCGCCTTCGAGATCATCAAGACAGAGCCGGGGGCCGGGATCGTGTCCTCCGTCTTCTTCATGTGCCTCGCCGACAAGGTGCTCGTGTACGGGGACTGTGCGGTCAACCCGGACCCGGACGCCGAACAACTCGCGGACATCGCGGTGCAGTCGGCGGCCACCGCGGCGCGCTTCGGCGTCGAACCGCGGATCGCCATGCTGTCGTACTCCACCGGCAGCTCGGGTTCGGGAGCCGATGTGGACAAGGTGCGCAAGGCCACCAAGCTGGTGCGCGAGCGGCATCCCGAACTGAAGATCGAGGGCCCCATCCAGTACGACGCCGCGGTGGCACCGTCCGTCGCCGCCACCAAGCTGCCCGGATCCGAAGTGGCCGGCCAGGCCACGGTGCTGATCTTCCCCGACCTGAACACCGGGAACAACACGTACAAGGCGGTGCAGCGTTCGGCCGGGGCGGTGGCCGTCGGACCGGTGCTCCAGGGGCTGCGCAAGCCGGTCAACGACCTCTCCCGTGGCGCTCTGGTCAGCGACATCGTCAACACGGTCGCGATCACCGCGATCCAGGCCCAGGCCCAGGAGCTGCCCGTATGACCCTCGACCGCGCCTCCCATGTCCTGGTCCTCAACTCCGGCTCCTCCTCGGTCAAGTACCAGCTGCTCGACATGCGCGACGGCTCCCGGCTCGCCGTCGGCCTGGTCGAGCGCATCGGCGAGCGGACCTCCCGGCTGGTCCACACCGTGCCCGCGGGCCCGAACGCCGGGACTCGCGAGCGTACCGACCCGGTCCCGGACCACGGTGCGGCGCTGAAGGCCATGGGCGCGGAGCTGGCGCAGGACGGCCTCGGCCTGGATTCCCCCAAGCTCGCCGCCATCGGCCACCGGGTGGTGCACGGCGGACAGCGGTTCACCACCCCCACCGTGGTGGACGACGAGGTGCTGGCCGAGATCGAGCGCCTCGTACCCGTTGCTCCACTGCACAACCCGGCGAACATCACCGGCATCCGCACCGCCCGGGCGCTGCGCCCGGATCTGCCGCAGGTCGCGGTGTTCGACACCGCCTTCCACACGACGATGCCGGAGCACGCGGCGCGGTACGCCATCGACGTAGCGACAGCGGACGCGTACCGGATCCGCCGCTACGGCTTCCACGGCACCTCACACGCCTATGTCTCGCGCAAGGCCGCCGAGCTGCTCGGCAGGGCCCCGGAAGACGTCAACGTCATCGTGCTGCACCTGGGCAACGGTGCCTCGGCCTCGGCGGTCTCGGGCGGTCGCTGCGTGGACACCTCGATGGGGCTGACCCCACTGGAGGGGCTGGTCATGGGCACCCGCTCGGGTGATCTCGATCCGGCCGTGATCTTCCATCTGGGCCGGGTCGCCGGAATGTCCCTGGACGAGATCGACACCCTGCTCAACAAGAAGAGCGGTCTGGTCGGGCTGTGCGGCGACAACGACATGCGGGAGATCCGCCGCCGGATCGGCGAAGGGGACCGGGCCGCGCTGCTCGCCTTCGAGATCTACGCGCACCGGCTGCGGAAATACATCGGCGCCTATTACGCGGTACTCGGCCGGGTGGACGCGGTGGTGTTCACGGCGGGGGTCGGTGAGAACGCGGCCGAGGTGCGGGAGGCTGCCATCGCCGGCCTGGAGGAGCTGGGGCTTGTGCTGGACGCGGAGCTGAACGCCCTACGGTCCGGTGAGCCGAGGCTTGTCTCGCCGGCCCACGCACGGGTCGCGGTCGCGGTGGTGCCGACGGACGAGGAGCTGGAAATCGCCCGGCAGACCTTCGCCCTGATCGGGAACACGTCTATCGGGAACACGTCCACCAGGAACTCAGCCACCGGGAACACAGCTACTGGAGAGTTTCACGCCTGAGCGGCACAGTGCCCATTTGTACTTTTCACCAGACGGAATATTCCGGCTAGAAACAAACCGATAGGATCGCCTTATGCGCCGTTCCAAAATCGTCTGCACACTGGGCCCCGCCGTCGACTCCTACGAGCAGCTGAAAGCGCTCATCGAGGCCGGCATGAACGTGGCCCGTTTCAACATGAGCCACGGGACCCAGGCAGAGCACCAGGAGCGGTACGACCGCCTCCGCAGGGCGGCGGCCGAGACCGGCCGCCCCGTAGGTGTGCTCGCCGACCTCCAGGGCCCCAAGATCCGTCTGGAGACCTTCGCCGAAGGACCGGTCGAACTGGTACGCGGTGACGAGTTCACCATCACCACCGAGGACGTCCCCGGCGACAAGTCCATCTGCGGCACCACGTACAAGGGCCTGCCCGGCGATGTCTCCAAGGGCGACCAGATCCTGATCAACGACGGAAACGTCGAGCTGCGGGTGGTCGAGGTCGAGGGCCCGCGGGTGAAGACGATCGTCGTCGAGGGCGGTGTCATCTCCGACCACAAGGGCATCAACCTGCCCGGCGCCGCGGTCAACGTCCCGGCCCTGTCCGGGAAGGACGTGGAGGACCTCCGGTTCGCGCTGCGGATGGGCTGCGACCTGGTCGCGCTGTCCTTCGTACGGGACGCCGACGATGTCAAGGACGTCCACAAGGTGATGGACGACGAGGGCCGCCGGGTCCCGGTCATCGCCAAGGTGGAGAAGCCGCAGGCGGTCGAGAACATGGACGCCGTCGTGATGGCCTTCGACGGCGTGATGGTGGCCCGCGGCGACCTGGCCGTCGAGTACCCGCTCGAAAGGGTCCCGATGGTGCAGAAGCGGCTCATCGAACTGTGCCGCCGCAATGCCAAGCCGGTGATCGTGGCGACCCAGATGATGGAGTCGATGATCACCAACTCCCGTCCGACCCGCGCCGAGGCGTCCGATGTCGCCAACGCGATCCTGGACGGCACGGACGCGGTGATGCTCTCGGCCGAGTCCAGCGTGGGCGCGTACCCGATCGAGACGGTCAAGACCATGTCCAAGATCGTCTCCGCCGCCGAGGAGGAGCTCCTCTCCAAGGGCCTCCAGCCCCTGGTCCCCGGCAAGAAGCCCCGCACCCAGGGCGGTTCGGTGGCCCGCGCCGCCTGCGAGATCGCCGACTTCCTCGGCGGCCGCGCCCTGGTCGCCTTCACCCAGTCCGGCGACACGGCCCGCCGCCTCTCCCGCTACCGCGCCGAGCAGGCGATCCTCGCCTTCACGACGGACGAGAACACCCGCAACCAGCTCACCCTGAGCTGGGGCGTGGAGCCCTTCATCGCCCCGTTCGTGGAGACCACCGACGCGATGGTCGATCTGGTCGACGCGGCCCTGCTGAAGCTCCAGCGCTTCAACCAGGGCGACACCATGATCATCACCGCCGGCTCCCCTCCCGGCGTCCCGGGCACCACCAACATGGTGCGGGTGCACCACCTGGGCGGCGAGAAGCACCACTGACGGGCGCCTGCCGTCACAAGGGGGCGGTGCGCGGTCCATGGACATGGAC
>NZ_JBHXFA010000001.1:167860-199946 GCF_042724175.1 Streptomyces sp. NPDC127084 | reverse complement strand
TTTACCCCCTTGGGGGGGGTGCGCGGCCCCCCCCGCCCCGGCCGGCCGCCCCCCCCGACCGCGTGCACGCCGTTGTTGCTGCCGGTGTAGACGACGCCGTCCACCACGACGGGGGCGGTGCCGTTGGAACCGGTTTCGTAGGTCCAGCGCTTCGCGCCGGTGACGGCGTCGAGCGCGTACAGGAAGCCGTCGTCGCTGCCCACATAGACGGTGCCGTCCACGACGGTGGGAGACGACTCCATCCGCTCGTCGGTCCGCAGCTTCCAGCGTTCCTTGCCGGTGCGGGCGTCCACCGCGTAGAGCGCGCCGTCGTCGCTGCCGACATACACGATGCCCTTCGCGATCGCAGGCGTCGACCCGATCCTCTTGTCGGTGCGGAACGACCACAACTGCTGACCCGGGGGCGGGGCGTCCTGCTCGAAGAGCTTCCAGGCGGTGAAACCGGCGCCGGCCACACCCACCCCCGCGAGTCCGAACAGCGCCTGTCTTCGGGACAGTCCGAGGCCGCGCGTTCTCCGTGCGGCGGTGGGGACCGGAGGGCGGGGCCCGGGCTGCCCGGGGACGTGGTCCCGCGGGGCTTCGCGCCGGGCCGGGGCCGGTCCCTGCGAAACGGCTGTCGTCCGGGTCGCTGCGGCGGTCGGCGCCGAAGCGAGGTCGACGACGGTCGGTTCCCGGGACGCCAGTGGCTGCGGGGACGGCGGGGTGGGCGGCTGAGGGGCGGCGGCGCGGGCGAGGACGGACGACGCGACTGTTTCGGGAAGCCAGCCGGGCGTGTCCAGGGGCGCGTCACCGCGGTGGCCGAGACGGTCCAGCAGGGCGGCGACGGTCGGCCGCTGCCCGGGTTCCTTGGCCAGGCAGTCGGCCACCAGGTCGCGCAGCCCCGCCGGGACGGCGTCCAGGTCCGGATCCTCGTACACCGCTCGGAAGTTCATGGCGTGGGCGGAACCCGTGCCGAACGGGCCGGTGCCCGTCGCGGTGAACGCCAGCACGGCACCCAGCGCGAACACATCGCAGGCCGGGCCGACATTCTGCCCTGTGAGCTGCTCAGGGGCCATGTATCCGGGCGTGCCGATGGCCGTCCCCGTCTGTGTGAGCACGCTGACGTCGGCCGCGGCGGAGATCCCGAAGTCGATGACCCGCGGCCCGTCGGCCGCGAGCAGGACGTTAGACGGCTTCAGGTCCCGGTGGACCACTCCCGAACCGTGGATGGACTCCAGCGCCTCCGCGAGGCCCGCACCCAGCGCCCGCACGGCGTCCTCAGGCCAGGGGCCGTTGGCGATGACGGCCTCGCCCAGTGACACGCCCGGCACGTACGCCGTCGCCAGCCATGCCGGTGAGCCTTCGGGGTCTGCGTCGACGACCCCTGCGGTGAAGAACCCGTTCACCCGGCGCGCGGCGCCGACCTCCCGGGCGAAACGGCGCCGGAACTCACCGTCATCGGCGAGTTCGGGACGTACCACCTTCACAGCCACGGTACGGCCGCTCGGCGACCGTCCCAGGTACACCCGCCCCATGCCCCCGGCACCCAGCCGTGCGACGATCCGGTACCGCCCGACCGCCAGCGGATCCCCTTCCACCAGCGCATCGAACGAACCCTGATCGGTTTCCCGGTCCATCCCCACCCCCAGTGAGCTTCAGTGGCTCCCTGCTGTTATGAAAGTGCCTCATCATCCCTCAGGGGCAGGACATCCAGCGCACCGGACCACGTCCGCACCGATACAGACCGGCAGACCTGACCACCGCCCCCGGTGGGATCAGGGCCAAAGCAACTCCCTTTGCCAGGAGTCTCCTTCGCGGCGGTACCGCAGACGTACGTGTCTGCGCCGCGCGTCACCCTGGAAGAACTCCACCTCGGACGGCTCCAGTACGTACACCGTCCAGGTATCCGCCATCGCCTCCGGCTCCGTGTTCGCCCGCTCCCACGCGGCGTCGCTGGCCGACAGCAACTCCGCGTGGGAGCCGAGCACTTCGCTCTGATGGCCGACGAGCGCCGCGGCCAGCGCGCCGGTGGAGCGGGCGTGCAGGTCGGCGTACGCGTCCTCGGGGGTACCGGTCGCCACCCGGCCCCGGACACGGATCTGGCGGCCCTGGGCGGGCCAGTAGAAGCCCAGGGCCGCGTCGGGGCGTGCCGCGAGCTGGCGGCCCTTGACGCTGGTGGCGTGGGAGGCGAAGTGCCAGCCGCGCGCGTCGGCGTCATGCAGCATCAGCGTCCGAAGATCGGGGCGGCCGTCCTCGTCCACGGTGGCCAGGGTCATCGTGTGCGGTTCGGGCTGCCCCGCTGCCGCCGCCTCGGCGAACCACCGGTGGAACAGCGCCAGGGGTTCGGCGGGTGCGCTGCCGGGTTCAAAGGCGGGCAGCTCGGTGCCCCAGACCCGCAGGGACCTCAGCAACTCGTGGAACGCTTCATGTGTCATGCCGTGCGTCATACGCCGATCTTCACAGTGACCCCAGGTCCGACGACACCCAGTGTTCGGGGTGCATATGGATCACGATCGATTCGCCGTGGTTCTTCTCGGCGAACTCCACGTACTCGTCCACCTTCTCCGCCGGGAGGTAGCGCGCCGCGATCTCCCGGAGGACCTCCCGGGTGCCGGGCGCGGTGCGGATCACGGACCCCTCGACGGAGACGTACCGGATGGTGGGTTCGAGGCGGTCGATCATCAGGGTGAAGCGCCCGGCCGTTTCGATCAGCCGGTGCTTGCGGGAATCGAGCCCGGTGAGGACCCAGATGTCGCCGCCCGGTTCGTACTGGTACCAGACGGGCACCGTCAGCGGCCCCCGCCCTTCCTCACCGGCCACGGACAGGGCCGCGACATGCGGTTCGGCCAGGAACTGCTCGCGTTCTTCACGGGACAGGGGCACGGGACACTCCTCTGCGCTTGTACGGGAAGGACTACCTCCACTGTCGCAGCCTCGCGGCACTCGTATCGAGGTGACACACGCGGACGGCCGGCGCGAGCACGGCGGCGCGGGGTGGCCCGTGTGCGCTCGGGGCGGGCGAGCGTTGTACGAAACCCTCAGCCGCGGCCCTTCTTGTTCGTGGCGGCCGGGGAGTCGGGGCCGCAGGACAGGCGGGCTGCGGCCAGGGCCGGATCCCCCACCTTCACCTTCCCGATCGGTTCGGTGCACTCCAGGACGCCTGAACCGTTGACGAGCCAACTGGTCGCACGCCCCGCCCCCTGCTTGCCGTCCCCGCAGATGAACTGGAAGTCAGCAGTGACCTGCTGCACCCAGCCGTAATCCACAAAGGTTCCGTCACCGTGGACGGTGGCGCTGCCATCGTTGAGATCCGGTACGGGTCTGCGGACATCGGCGAACTCGCTGTCAAGGTCAGCAGCGTCCGTGCCTCCGATGTGGGCGCCCAGCGAGCGAAGCGCGGCCTCGGCGCCGACCTGCGGCCCCTTCTCGAAGGTGACGGCGACACGCGGTGTGTGGAGCGGCCTCAGCTTGTTGGTCAGTGCGCCGCCTCCCTTGCCGAGCTTCTGCGCCTCGGCGACACCTGTCAGGACTTCTCGCTTGTCCACGTTGAACCATGTGTACGTGCCGTTCTCGCACGTGGCGTCGACCGCCCGCTCGGCCTTGTCAGCCGGTGTCGCGCCGACCGTGCGCTTCGCCTTGTCGGCCGGCGCGCCGCCGCTGGACGTACAGGCAGCCGCACCCGCGAGCAGCGCGGAAACGGCACAGGCCGAAAGAAAGGTCTGCTTGATCTTCATGTTCGTGTCCCCCCGGAGCACTGGTCAAATGGTTCACACAAGATAATCTGAGTCACTTTGGACTCGGTCCCAAGGCCCACGCCACAGAGCCCAACGGCCATCGGGGTGTCACCGAGGAGACGGCCCACAAGTGAACCGTGAGTCAGGCAGTTCTCCGCCTGGGCGTCGTCCTGCATACCCGCACTCAGTGTGATGCACCCCCCAGCACCCGGGCCTACTGCGGCCTTACACCAGCAACGACGAACGCCGCTGGCGGAGCCGCAGGCAGCAAGCGAGGCGGCCAGGGGGCGATGCGTAAGGCCTAGGTGACGCGGCGCATCACCTAGGCGTGGGGTCAGGAAACGTCGACGCGCTGCGGGTCGCCCAGAAGGCCGTTGGTGTAGGTCACGTACTTGGCGCTGAACTTGCCCTTGCCGGTGATGGTGCCGGAGACGTTCTCGCCGGGGGCGAGCTTCACGGTGTCGATCTGCTTCTCGTCGACCCCGACTTCGGCGGTGTGCTTGGTGCCGTTGCTGTCGGTGATGCTGAAATACAGCGGGTTGACGCTGATCTCGTCATCGCTGTTGTTGGCGATGGTGACGAGCACGCTGGTGTAGTTGCTGCCGTCGGCGAGGATCGACTTGGTGAACGCCGTCTCCTTGGCCGTGATCTTGACGGGAGCCTTCTCTTCCGGCTTGGGCTTCTTCGCGGCGTCGCCCTGGCCGTTGCCGGCGGGCCGCTCAGCCTTGGCCGAGGCGCTGTTGCTGGTGGCGCTCTTCCTTTTGTCGTCGCTGCCGCCGCCGGCGACCGCGCCGACGATGCCGAGTACGACGAACAGTCCGACGACGCCGAGGCAGCCGAACCCGATGATCTTTCCGGTGCTGTTCTTCTTCGGGGGCTGCGGCGGGGCTCCCCACTGCTGCGGCGTGCCGGGGCCGGTCCATCCGGGCTGCTGCTGTCCGGGCTGTTGTGGGTTCTGCGGGTAGTGCTGGCTCATGTTCCCCCCCAGGGATACAGGTGTCGTTTTCGGGTGTAGGACTTGCTTACGTCGCGCATAGTTGTGCCATGCAGTCGATTGTCATGCGTTCGTGATCATCAGCGATACGACCCCGCCACCGTCGCGGCTGTCACCGGCTGTTGCATTACGCCGCGCGCATCCGAGTGCGGTAGCGCACCCCGATCACCGCGCAGGCGGCCGTCGTCGCCACCCCCGCGCCCACCAGTACCGCCCGTGGCCCGAACCGGTCGGCGTACACCCCGAGCAGGAGTGCCCGACCAGTCCGCTGCCGTAGAACACAGGGAGCCCAGCAGGCAGCCGACCGTCACCGCCATGGCCAGGGAAGCGAACAGGGTCGCCGCGAGCTCGAAGACGCGCGCGGCCATCAGGGTGTTGGTGAGCGTGAACTGCGCACCGATCGAACCGACCACCCCCGACGCGAGGACGACCGCCGCCAGCCGGGGCACGCGTCCCGCCTCGGCCAACCCGACCGCGTCCCGCTACCCCCGTACAAGTCGGCGATTCAGCGGCGGGAATTCGCGGTGGCGGTGCGCCGAACACGACGGCCTGCACAACCCCAACAGGGTCGTACGGGCCGTGGTCACGCAAGCCCCGGACTTAGAAGCAGAGTCCGGCTACGAGGCACCCAACCTTGTACGTGATGTCCCAGTGCGAGGGCGAAGACTCCTTGACGTATTCGTCGCCGACCGCCGACACCCACCGGGGGTCGCTCCCCCGGTTGGATCCCTTGGTCATGTTCTTGACAATCCAGGTGTCAACGCAGGTCGTCGGCTTGATGTCGACCTTGTAGCCGTTGGCGTGGCTCTCGGGGCCCGCCGCATGCCCGACCTCGGTGCCGCCCGTAATCGTGATCGCGCACTTGCTGAGGTTCTTGAAGTCGATGATGCCGTTGACAGTGGCCTTGTTGATCCCCTCGAAGGAGGTGCATGTCTTGACGATGCGGTCGCTGCAGCCTCCGGACGAAGTCCAGTTGATGCCAGCTGCCCTGAGCACTGCGGCCGCGGAGTCATGGGTGGC
Organism: Streptomyces sp. NPDC127084; assembly: GCF_042724175.1. NCBI lineage: Bacteria > Bacillati > Actinomycetota > Actinomycetes > Kitasatosporales > Streptomycetaceae > Streptomyces > Streptomyces sp. NPDC127084. The sequence continues at coordinate 194,219 of NZ_JBHXFA010000001.1, read as the reverse complement.
GTACTTCTCGGGGGCCGTCGCAGCCGACGCCACGCCCCCAGGCGCCAAAACGGTGCCCAGGACGGCCAGGGTGCCGATCAGTGAAGCTACATTGCGCCTCTTCATCACTTATTTCCTCCTATATCAATGTCCCTGCCTTATGACCGGAACGACATCCAGTCTTCGTGGGTGGGGACGCGAATAGGAGCGGCGAGAGGGACAGGTCTCGATGGGATCCCGCCACGACGATCCTGTTCAGCGCGCCGACGTCGAAATGCATGACGCGCGGTCAACATGCCGCTGGGCATCGGCGTCTGCCGGAAGAGTCACGGCGCACGAGTGACCAGCACCGTGTCCGCGACCAACCAGCACGCGGAGACCGAGGCGGAGACGGAGCGGCGGCGCGCCATCCCGGGGCCAGTGGCTCGCGGTCAGCGGCCCAGCACCACTGTCCCCGACGAGCAGAACCAGCCGCCTGTCCCCGATGCCACCGCCAGCTCGGGCACGTTGCCGTCCGCCCGCAGAACCTGATGGTCGCCGGCCTCGCCCCGGAGCTGGCGTACGGCCTCGACCAGCAGGAACAGACCGCGCATACCGGGGTGGCAGGCGGACAGTCCGCCACCGTCGGTGTTCACCGGGAGTTCGCCGTCCCAGAGCAGCCGGCCCTTCTCCACGAAGGCGCCGCCCTCGCCCTTCGCGCAGAAACCGAGATCCTCCAGCGTCACGAGGGTCATATAGGTGAAGGCGTCGTAGATCTCGGCGATGTCGATGTCCTGCGGTCGCACCCCGGCCCGTTCGAACGCCAGCCGTCCGCTGACCGCGGCCGGGGAGACCGTGAAATCCGTCCAGTCCGACATGGTGGTGTGCGAGACATGCTCACCGGTGCCCAGCACCCAGACCGGTGTCTTCGCCGTGTCCGGTACGAGGTCTTCCGCGGCCAGCAGTACGGCGCAGCCGCCGTCGCTGCGGATGCAGCAGTGCAGTTTGGTGAACGGATCGGCGATCAACGGGCCCGAGAGCACGTCGTCCACGGTGATCGGCTCGCGGAACATCGCGTCGGGATTGCGGGAGGCGTTGGCCCGCGCCTGGACGGCGACCTCGGCGAGCTGCTCCAGTGTGGTGCCGTACTCGTGCATATGGCGGCGGGCGGCCATCGCGTACTTGGCGATCAGGGTGTGGCCGTAGGGCACTTCGAACTGCGAGGGGCCGCCCGATCCGAAGGACAGGTTGGCGGTGCGGCGGCCCGCGCGGATGTCGGCGCGGGCCGTGGAGCCGTAGACGAGGAGCACGGCGTCAGCATGGCCTGCGGCGATGGCGTCGGTGGCGTGGGCGGCCATGACCTCCCAGGTGGCGCCGCCGACTGAGGTCGAGTCGACCCAGGTGGGGCGCAGGCCGAGATGCGCGGCGACGTCGATGGGCGCCAGGGTGCCGAGCCCGGCCGAGGCGAAGCCGTCGATGACGCTGCGGTCCAGCCCGGAGTCGGCGAGGGCGCGGCGGGCGGCCTGGGCGTGCAGGGCGTAGGCGGTGGGCCCTTCGACCCGGCCGCAGTCGGAGTGGGCTATGCCGGCGACGGCGACCTTGCGGGGGGTGCGCTGACTGGGCGACATGAATCTGACGGTACATCAGATCGCATCCGGAAGTCAGTCCGGACGGCGCGGTTGCCGTGGGCCCTGCCGGCGGCGGCGGGGCCAGGTCCGTGCCTCGTTCCCACCCGTATCATCAGGGTCGTGACCAGCGGAAAGTTCGTTCTCTTCGATGTCGACGGCACCCTCATGGACGCCGTCTCGAACCAGCGTCGCGTCTGGCGCGAGTGGGCCGCGCGGTACGGGCTCGACGGTGACGAGGTGTATGCGGTCGCGCTCCGCACCCGGCCGGTCGAGACGTTCGCGGCCGTGGTTCCGGGGCAGGACCCGGACGAGTGCCTCGCCCTGCTGCACACGTTGGAGGACGAGGACGTCCGCACCGGCTCCTACGCGGCCTTCGACGGGGCCGCCGAGCTGCTGAGCGCGCTGCCGTCGGGCCGGTGGGCGCTCGTGACGTCGAACTACGAGCACCGGGTGCGGGGGCGGTTCGAGCGGACCGGCCTTCCGATGCCGAGGATCGTCGTGGACGCGGCCTCGGTGGCCGAGGGGAAGCCGTCCCCGGTGCCGTACCTGCTCGCCGCCGAGAAGCTCGGCGCGGACCCGGCGGACTGCCTGGTGATCGAGGATGCGCCGTCCGGTGTCCACTCCGGGCTCGCCGCGGGGATGACGGTCTGGACGGTCAACACCGAGGCCCCGCACCCCGATGCCCACCGGCACTTCCCGACGCTCGCGGAGGCGGTGCCGCATGTCCTGAGCGTGCTGGCCTGAGGGGGTGCGGCCGCACGGCGGTTCAGGGCCGGAGTGTCCTCAGCCTGGCCGACCGGGTTGGTGGCTGCCCGGATCTGTGCTTCTGGCCGTCCCGGGCCTAACATCATGCGGCCTGATATGACGCATCGTCAGTTACGCCGTCGGTTACGGACGGGAGCCGAGACCATGGACGCCGCCTTCACTCCGGAGCAGTCCGCCATCCGCCGCACCCTGCGCACCGCACTCTCGAAAGGGGCGCCCCCGGGCCCATCGGGGCAGCCCACCGGATTCGACCCGGGACTCTGGGCCCGGCTCGCCGCCGAACTGGGGTTGCCCGGGCTCGCGTTGCCCGAGGTGTACGGCGGTGCCGGAGGTACCACCGTGGAGCTCGCGCTGGCCTTCGAGGAGTTGGGGCGGGCGCTGGTGCCGACGCCGCTGCTCGCCACCGCCGCGCTGACCGGCCCCCTGATCGCCGCACTCGGGAACGAGCGGCAGCGCGCCGAGCTGCTGCCCGCGCTCGCGGACGGCTCGCTCACCGCGGCTCTCGCCGTCCCGGGGCGGAGCCTCGCGACCGCGCTCGGGCTCACCGGGGAGCCCCGGGACATCGCTGACGGGCTGTGGGCAGGAGGCGGGCGGGCCGGTGGGGTGCAGGCGAGGCCCGCGCCCGACGGCGGCGGGAGCTGGCTGCTGTACGGCGGGGTCGACCAGGTGCTCGACGGGCACAGCGCCCCACTGCTGCTCGTCGCCGCGCACACGGGGGGTTTCCCACGGGCCCGTACGCTGCTGTTCCTCGTCCGGGCCGACGGAGGTGACGGCTCGTCGAGGCTGACCAGGACCCGCTGGACCGCGCTGGACGAGACCCGGCCCCATGCCCGCGTCGAACTCCGCGACGCCCCAGCTGAGTTGCTCGGCCAGGACAGCGCCGGCGCGGTGTCCGACGCGCTCGCCGCCACCGGGCGAACAGCCGCCGCGCTGCTCGCCGCCGAAGCGGTCGGTGCAGCCGCCTCCGCTCTGGAACGCACCGTCGGGTATGTGCAGGAGCGTGAGCAGTTCGGCCGGCCCATCGGCTCGTTCCAGGCGGTCAAGCACCGGCTGGCCGACCTGTACGCGGCCGTCCAGGCGGCCCGTTCCGCGGCCTACTACGCCGCCTGGGACCCGGGCGCTGGGGCGCTCGCGCTCGCCCAGTGCCTGGAGGCGCTGCGTACCGTCGCCGGGGAGGCCATCCAACTGCACGGCGGTATCGGTTTCACCTGGGAGCACGAGGCGCATCACTTCTTCAAACGGGCCGCGTCCGACGAGCTGCTGCTCGGCCCCGTGCACCGGTTGCGGGAGCGGGCGGCGCGTTCGGCGGGGTTGTTCACGGTGCGGGATACGGCGGGAGTCCGATGATGCGGAAACTGGTGCAGAAAGTGTCGTCGAGCCGGGCCTTCGCCAGGACCGCCCCGCATGTCATCCCGGCCCTTGACCGCGCTGTGCACCGGCTCACTCGGGGAAAGGTGCTGCTCAGTGCCCAGATGCTGCCGGGTGTGATCCTGACCGCCCGGGGCGCGAAGAGCGGATTGCCGAGGCGTACGCCGCTCGCCTGTATGCCCGAAGCGGCCGGGTCGTCCGGAGAGGGCGGGTCGCCCGGAGCCGCCGGGTCGTCCCAACCGCCCGGGGCGGCGCCGGGTAGCTGGATTCTGATCGGCTCCAACTTCGGCCGGGACGCCCATCCGGCCTGGACGGCCAATCTGCTCGCCCACCCCGACGCCGAGATCAACTGGAAGGGCGAGGACATCCCCGTACGCGCCGAGTTGCTCGCCGGGCGGGAACGGGCCGGGGCGTGGCAGGCCGCGCTCGCGTTCTGGCCGCCGTATGCGACGTATCAGGCGAGAGTGGACCGTGAGATACGGCTCTTCCGTCTGGTACGCCGGGACGACGGACAGCACTGAGTGCGGGAGGTGCCTGGCTACGAGAGGAGTGGTGTGCGGGTACGAGGTCGAGGTGCGGGCTCGCCGCTGTGACAGGACGTGGCGCGGCGCGCCGGATCGCGTCCCGTCCGCTACTTGGTGGGTTTGCGGCCGGTGATGCCCAGATGCACCAACAGCGCCAGGTTGGGCTTGAGTTCGGCCTGCTTCACGCCCCAGGTCTGGAAGCCCTTCTGGTGCGAGGCGACCGAAGCGAGCATCGCGACCAGTGAACCGGCGACCGCCGCCGGGCTCACGTCCTTGTCCACCTTGCCCTTGCCCTGGAGCTCCTTGACCGCGTCCGCAAGGGAGTTGGTCACCGAGGTCAGGATCTTCATCCGGATCTTGTAGAACCGTTTGTCTCCCTCGGCGGCGCCGAGGTCCACCACGCGCAGGATCGCGTCGTGCTTGCGCCAGAAGTCGAGGAATCCCTCCACCAGTTCTTCGGAGGTCGCCCACGCGGTTTTACCCACCCAGGAGCGGCCTGCCACGAGACCGGTCAACGCGGCGCCCTCACTTGCCATTTCGTCCGCGATCTCGAGGACGGCGCCCTCCACATCGGGGAAGTACTGGTAGAAGGTGGCGGGCGACGTGCCCGCCTTGCGGGCCACGTCGATGACCTTGACGTCCCGGTACGGCGAGGAGCTGAGCATCTCGCTGAGGCAGTCGAGCAGCTTCTGCCGCGTCGCCTGTCCGCGTCGCCCGGCCACGCGGCCGTCGACGGTGCGTACTTGTCCTGTCATGCCGTCAGCTTACCGAGGGGTGAACGGCGCGCGATTCGGCCGACTGCAAATGGGGTGCGTCCCACGGATGGCGTAATGATGTTATCAACAGCCTGTGGATAACTTCGGTGGACAAACACAACACAACCCCGCACCCCGCACAACGGACGGCCCACTCCTGCGTGCGGTGCGCAGCGCCCTCCGCTTGACTGTTCGTGATCGTTCGCGCGCCTGTGATCGGGGTCACGCGAGCCACACCCCGCGTTGAGGAAGGGGCAGGGCCATGGCCGGTTTCATGGAGGGCATGCCCTGCTGGGTGGACGCCCAGCTACCCGACCTGGCGGCGGGCAAGCGCTTCTACGGTGAGCTGTTCGGCTGGACATACAGCCGCTACGGGAGCGACGACGAGGCCGAGCGGTACGGCCACTACACCGAGGCCTACCTCGGCGGGCGGCGGGTCGCGGCCCTCGTCCCCAAGCGGGACGGCCGGATGCCCACCACCTGGGGCCTCTACTTCGCCACCGACGACGCCATCCGGACCGCGGCGGCGATCCAGCAGGCGGGCGGCCAGGTGATCATGGCGCCGATGCCGGTCGGGCCCTTCGGCGTCGGTGCGCTGGCGGCCGATCCGGGCGGTGCGGTGTTCGGGGTGTGGCAGCAGGGCGAGCGGCACACCGGTTTCGAGATCCAGTCGGTGCCGGGGGCGTACTGCTGGACCGAGGACTACACCCGGGAGAAGGAGGCGGTGGACAGCTTCTACACCGAGGTCTTCGGCTTCCAGGGCACCCCGCTGCCGGATGACGCGATCGACTACCTCCTGTGGTCGCCGGCCGGTGCGGAACCGGGCGAGGACACCGCCATCGGTGCGCGCAGTGTGATCACGGAGGCGTTCCCGGCCGAGATGCCGGGCCATTTCCTCGTCTACTTCGCCGTGGCGGACTGCGACCGGACGGTGGAGGTGGCGACCTCGCTCGGTGGGCGGATCACCGCACCCCCGTTCGACATTCCGTACGGGCGGATGGCGGTGCTCAGCGACAACCAAGGAGCGTCCTTCGCGGTGCTCGCCCAGGCGGGTCGCGAGAAGGGTGGCCAGGGGCGGGAGGAGCGGCGGGGTGAGTCGCGGGAGGAGCCGCGCGAGCCGTCCCGAGAGGAGGCCGGCGAGCCGTCCCGCGACGAGTCCCGCGACGAGTCCCGCGAGGAGTCCCGCGAGGAAGCCGCCGGGTCCGATCGAGAGTGAGTCACAAAAGCCGTGAAGAGTCCGTATACCGCGCAGACCGCCCGGATGACTCCGGATGGCTCCAGATAACGCAGACATCACAGACTCCTCAGGCGTCGCAAACCCAATCGGGAAAGGCGCCAAAATAGCCTGAGACACCCCGGAACGCCCCCGGGTTCGCAACCGCGCCTTCAGGCAGGAACAATCAGGGGGCGACGGGGCCGTATCTGAATGGCCCGTACGGGGAGGTGGCAGCGAAGTGGAGCAGCTGACGCAGCACGACCCGAGGCGAATCGGCCCCTTCGAGGTGCTGGGACGGCTCGGAGCCGGCGGCATGGGGCTGGTCTATCTGGCGCGCTCGGCGTCCGGCCGGCGTGTGGCGATCAAGACGGTGCGTACGGAACTCGCCGAGGACCAGCTTTTCCGCGTCCGCTTCACCCGTGAGGTGGAGGCAGCGCGCGCGGTGTCGGGTTTCTACACCGCGGCCGTGGTGGACGCCGACCCGCGCGCCGCCGTGCCGTGGCTGGCCACCGCCTACGTCCCCGCTCCCTCGCTCGAGGAAATAGTCAATGAGTGCGGGCCGCTTCCGGCCCAGGCGGTGCGCTGGCTGGCGGCGGGTATCGCCGAGGCCCTCCAGTCGATCCACGGAGCCGGGCTCGTACACCGCGATCTGAAGCCGTCGAACGTCCTGGTGGTGGAGGACGGCCCCCGGGTGATCGACTTCGGGATCGCGTCGGGTGTCTCCAACACCAGGCTGACCATGACGAACGTCGCCGTCGGCACCCCCGCCTACATGTCGCCCGAGCAGGCGCGTGACTCCCGCAGTGTGACCGGTGCCAGCGATGTGTTCTCGCTCGGTTCGACGCTGGTGTTCGCCGCTACCGGGCACGCGCCCTTCCGTGGCGCCAACCCGGTCGAGACCGTGTTCATGCTGCTGCGCGAGGGTCCCGATCTGGCCGGGCTGCCGGATGAGCTGCGGCCTCTGATCGAGTCGTGCATGGGGATGGACGCGGGCAGACGGCCGAGCCCCGAAGACCTCCAGGCGCAGCTCGCGCCGCATCTCTTCTCCTCGGGCGGTGACGACGACAGCGGAACGGCTTCGGCGTGGCTGCCCCCGAGGGCCGTGTCGCTGATCGAGGAGCGCCGGGGCGGGCGTATGACGCAGCCGGCCAACCAGGCCCAGTCGGCCCATCAGGCCCAGCCGGCGAACCACGCGCCCCAGAACCAACCCGCCGCAGCCGCGGCGGGAGCAGGAGCAGGAGCCGGAGTCGGATCGGCAGCCGGAGCAGGAGCCGCGAACGGAGGCTGGCGTCCCGAGCCGCACCTCGCGCCCCCCAGGCCGGACCGGGCGCCCGACGTGGGCGGAGGCACCGACTGGGACGCCACCCGGCGCGGCGCCGCCGACCCCCGCACCGGTCAGGCCCGTCCAGGGCCCGGCCGCCCGGGTCCCGGGCACGCCCGCCCCGTACCGGCCCATCCCGGCGACGCCGGAACCGCTCCGCACCCGCGGCAGGCGCCCGAGAGCAGCCCCGTACGCCTCGCCGGGGCCAGGGTCCCGATCGGCCCGGGCCCCCGCGTCGCCGACACCCGCGCCACGTTCGCCGCGCACACCGGACCGGCCACCGGGTGGCTCCGCGCCCCCGGCGGCGTCACCGCGGGCGAAGCCACCCCGCCGTCCGCCGCAGCCGCGTCCGGGGCGGCCCCCGCCACAGCCACCGCGCCACCCCCTTCGGGTGAACTCGCCCGCTGGCGGCCCTGGCGGTTCCGGATGTCGAACGACGTCTGGGGCACCCCGGTCGTGGATGGCGATCTGCTCTACGTCACGTCCTTCGAGGTGCACGCCCTCGACGTGGCCAGTGGCCGGCGCCAGTTCAAGACACGTGACGTGGCCTGGTCGATGGCGCTCGACAACGGCCGTATCCACGGGTCCGACGGGCCCACGCTCTACGCACTCGACGCGGCGGACGGCCACGAGTTGTGGCGGCTTTCGACGGACGCCTGGGTGTACTCGCTCAAGGCCGCCCGCGGCACCGTCGTCACCGGCACCCGGGGCGGTGGTGTGCAGGCCTGGGAAGCGGCCACCGGCGCGAAGCTCTGGGAGGTCACCGGAGCCCAGACCGACTTCGAGACCCCGGAGTCCGGTCCAGCGCTCGCCGACGGCACGGTCTACGTCTGGCGCGACGCCCGCCTCCAGGCCCTGGACGCCCGCAGCGGCACGGAACGCTGGTCGTATCCGGTCGGTGACGCGGCCTCCTGCGGCGGCGTACCGGTCCGGGTGCACCAGGCGGCGGACGGCTGTACGTATGTCGCGGCCGGTACGCGGGTGCTGTGCGTGGACACCGCGAGCGGCCAGGTCCGCTGGCACTTCGAGGTGCCCGCGGTGTTCCTGTCGCCGCCCGCTTTCGTGCCGGGGCCCGCGGTGACCGGCGGCGGGGTGTATCTCGCCGACTACCTCGGCACGGTGTACGCGATCGACGCCGCGACCGGAAAGGACCGCTGGCGGATCGCCACCGAGTCCCGTACCTCGATCGACCCGGTACTGGTCGCCGACGGCAACGTACACGTGGGCAGTGGGAGCGCCCTCTACACACTGGACGCGGTCACCGGCACCCCGAAATGGCGCTTCGCGGCGGCAGGGGAGGTCATCGGTGCACCGGTGGTCGCGGACGGGCGGGTGCACTTCGGCGCCGCCGACCATGTGCTGTACACCCTGGACGCGAGCGGCGGGCAGCTTCGCTGGAAGCTGGCCACCGGCGGTGAGATCACGGGGTCGCCGGTGGTGCGGTCCGGTGTGGTGTACGCGTGCTCCAAGGACCGCTGTGTGTACGCGCTGGACGCGGTGAAGGGCACGGCGACCGGCACGGGACCGGCACCGGGACCCGGTGCGGCGGGGGCGGCGCACTGACGGACGGTTCGCGTGGTGACCGCGACCCGCCACCCGGTATGGTGACGTGTGCTCGTCAAGTCGGGTGCATGTTCTTCAACGGGGGTTGAACGTGAAGTCGCGCCATGTCCGTGCTCTTGCCGTCTTCGGGATCGTCCTGGTCACTCTCACCGGCGCTCGCGGTTCGCGCGGCGGGGGCTGCGACGACGACCACGGCTCCGGTGGCTCCAGCAGTTCCAGCAGCTCCGGAGGCTTCGGCAGCTCCGGCGGCAGTGGAACCCAGCACGACGGCACGGACGAGACCCCGGCGGTCCGGACACCGGCCGACGCCATGGGTGAGGTGGAGGTCAAGACCTGCTCTGTCGCTCCTGACCGGACGAACCTCCGCGGCCATCTCTACATCTCGAACTCAGATGGCTGGAACAAGAGTTACGACGTCACCGTACGGTTCGAATCGGACCCGGGCGGCCCCCTGCTGGTGGTGCGCAGGGAAGGCGTCATCGTGGGCCCCCACGAGAACTTCCATGACACGGTCACCGTCGACTACGACGGCCCGGCCGAGGCTACTGAGCTCAGGGAGTGCGAAATCGCGTTCGCCACCAGCACGGCGACCTCCTCCTGAGCGACGTCACGGTGATGTTCGAGGCGGACCCGGGCGGCAAACCGCTGAGGGCGGGCAAGAACGACGTGGTCGTGGGGGCGTACCAGAACTTCCATGACACGGTCAGCGTCGAGTACGGCGGCACCGGCCAGGCGGGCGAGGCGAGGAAGTGCGCGGTCGTGCTCGCCGAGAGCACCCCGGTCGCCTCCTGGGCCGGACGAGAGCCTGGCCTCACCGCAGGCGGTATCCGCCCCCGGCCTCGCTCGCACCGGTAGCCGCCGCCGGGCCCGCACCCGCACCCCGTCTGTTGGCGAACAGCTCCGCCTGCCTGTCGGCCGGCAGATTCCCCAGGGCGATGAGCTGCGGAGCATGGGCGAGCGCCTGGTTGCGTACCGCTTCCCTCGCCGCCCACACCGCCCGCACCGTCCCCTGCACCGCCTCCGTCGGATACGAGGCGATCACGGCGGCGCAGCGTACGGCGGCGGGCAACTCGTCGCCGGGCGCCACCACCTCGCTCACCAGGCCCGTCTCGTACGCACGGCGCGCCGAGACCCGCTCGGCTGTGCCCATCAGCGCCATCCTGGCGGCTTCACCGAACGGCATCCGCATCGCCATGTGGACCGACTCGTACGCGCTCACCATCCCGTAGCTGGTGTGCGGGTCGAAGAACTGCGCGTCATCCGCGGCGATCACGAACTCCGCCTCGCCCAGCAGATAGAACGCCCCGCCGCAGGCCAACCCGCGCACCGCCGCGATCACCGGTTTCCACAGGTCGTTGGTCTTCGGGCCGATGGTGAGCAGCGGGTCGTCGATCGAGTACGGCGACGAGGGCTGCGGCACCTCGGCGCCGCGGTCGATCCCGGTGCAGAACGCCCGTGTCCCCGCGCCCGTCACCACTGCCGCCCGCACGGTGTCGTCGTAGCGGAACCCCCGCCACACACGGGCGAGTTCGGCCGCCATCGCGAGATCGATGGCGTTGTGTTTCGCGGGCCGGTCGAGGGTGACCACGGCGACACCGGTGTCCTTGTCGGTCTCCACCCGCAGGGAGCCGCCGACCGCCGCGCTCATGACCGCTCCAGCAGCCAGCGCGGTACGGCCGTCCCGTCCGCGAGCCTGCTGAACGCCACCCGCACCGGGGCGCCGATGCGCAGCCGCCCCGGGTCCACCGAGTCGAGGGCGGCGTCGGCCTCGGCCACCACGTTCCCGGCGAGCCGGATGTGCGGGGCGTCGGCGAGCTCCACGATCACGGCGTTGTACGGTGCCTGTTCGGCGTAGGGGGACAGCAGTGGCGGGTGGGGGAGTACATACGACCAGATCCGGCCCCGCCCGCTCATCGGCTGCCAGTGGCTGTCGAACGACTGGCAGTGCGGGCAGCACGGGCGGGGCGGAAAGCGCAGCCGGCCGCAGGAGTCGCAGCCCTGGACGCGCAGTTCGCCGAGTGCGGCGTACTCCCAGAAGGGCGCGCCGTCCTCGTCTATGACGGGCGCCAGGTAGTGACCGTTGGGTCCGTTGCGGTCTGTCATCGTCGCTCCCACTTCCCCGGTCAGACAACCCCGGTCAGACATCCCTGGTCAGATTCGCAGCAGCAGAGCCGAGGTCGGTACGCCCTCGCCCGCCGTCACCAGGCAGGTCGCGGCGCCCGGCACCTGGGCGGTGGAGGTGCCGCGCAGCTGCTTCACACCTTCGTTGATGAGGTTGAAGCCGTGCACATACGCCTCGCTCAGCCCACCGCCCCCGGTGTTGACCGGCAACCGCCCGCCGATCTCCAGCGCCCCGCCCTCGGTGTACGCGGCGCCTTCGCCGCGACCGCAGAACCCGTAGCCCTCCAGGGACAGCGGGATCAGCGGGGTGAAGGCGTCGTAGATCTGGGCGACGTCGATGTCCTGCGGACCGAAGTCGGCGGTCTTCCACAGCTGCCGGGCGGCGGTCCACGCGGGGCCGGTGAGCGGGTCGTCGTTCCAGTAGTTGACCATGCCGTGGTGCTGGGCGGGCAGGCCCTGCGCGGCGGAGTGGACATAGACGGGAGGACGGCGGCAGTCGCGGGCCCGTTCGGCCGAGACCACGACGCAGGCCAGCGCCCCGTCCGTCTCAAGGCAGTTGTCGAAGAGGCAGAGCGGTTCGCTGATCCAGCGCGCGGTCATGTACATCTCCCGGGTCAGCGGGCGCTCGTGCATGATCGCGGCGGGGTTCTGGTTGGCGCGGTTGCGGCAGGCGAGGGCCACGTTGAAGAGGTGGTCGCGGGTGGCGCCGTACTCGTGCATATAGCGCCTGGCCAGCATGCCGATCTCGTCGGCGGGCCGCAGCAGCCCGAAGGGCCGGGTCCACTGCCCGGGGGTCGGCAACTGCACGGCGGTGTTCTTCCAGGGGCGCGGCCCCGAGCCGCGTTTGCGTGACCGCCAGGCGACCCCGACGCTGGCCTGCCCGGTGGCGATGGCGGCGGCGAGATGGCCGACGGTCGCGCAGGACCCGCCGCCGCCGTAGCCCACCTTGCTGAAGAAGGTCACGTCGCCCGCACCGATCGCCTTGGCGATCTCGACCTCGTCGGTCTCCTCCATCGTGTACGAGGCGAACGCGTCGACCTCGCCGGGTGCGATGCCCGCGTCGTCCAGAGCCGCGACGATGGCGCGGCAGGCGAGGGTCTTCTCGGATTCGGGGAGGTGTTTCGCGAAGGGGGTCTGACCTATTCCGGCTATCGCTGTCGCGTCCTTGAGGGTCGCCATGCGGGCGAGGGTACAGCTAATCTGACGGACAGTCAGCTAGTCCGGCGGTATGGGGAGGAGCGGCGATGCGCGGCGACCTGGAGTGGATGTCCATCCCGAGGCTGGTGCGCGACGCCACCGAACGCTATGGGGAGCGGGAGGCCGTCGCCGAGGGCCGCACCCGTGTCACCTACGCCGAGCTGGGCGAACGCGTCGAGCGAGCCGCCGCGGGATGTGTCGCGGCGGGCGTGCGACCGGGCGACCGGGTGGCGATATGGGCGCCCAACACACTGGACTGGATCGTCAGCGCACTCGGCGCGGTGTCGGCGGGCGCGGTGCTGGTGCCGCTCAACACCCGCTTCAAGGGCGCCGAGGCCGCATACATCCTGCAACGGACCCGCGCGAAGCTGCTGTTCATCACAGGCACCTTCCTCGGCACGTCGTATGTGGCGTCCCTGCGCCGCGCGGATGTCCCGCTGCCGCACCTGGAGCAGGTGGTGGTCCTCGCGGACAGCGCCCCCGAGGACTACCGCACCTGGAAGGACTTCCTGGTGGCCGGGGACATGGTGCCGACCGCTGAGGTACGGGCCAGGGCCGACGCCGTGGCCCCTTCGTCGCCGTCGGACATCGTCTTCACCTCGGGCACGACCGGCCGCCCCAAAGGCGCGGTGATCACCCACGCCCAGACCCTGCGCTGCTACGGCGTCTGGTGCGAGCTGGCGGGGCTGCGCGAGGGGGACCGCTATCTGATCGTGAACCCCTTCTTCCACACCTTCGGCTACAAGGCCGGGATCATCGCCTGCCTGATGCGCGGCGCGACGATGGTGCCGCAGCCGGTGTTCAACGTGGACACGGTGCTCGCGAACATCGCCGCCGAACGCATCTCCGTCCTCCCGGGCCCGCCCACCCTGCACCAGTCACTGCTGGACCACCCGGCCCGCGACGCCCACGACCTGTCGGCGCTGAGGCTGGTCGTGACCGGTGCCGCGGTGGTGCCACTCCAACTGGTGGAACGGCTGCGCGGCGAACTGCGTATCGCCACCGTGCTGACGGCGTACGGCCTATCCGAGGCCTCCGGCATCGTCACGATGTGCCGCCGGGGCGACACCCCCGAGACCGTCGCCACCACCTCAGGCCGCGCCATCCCGGACACGGAGGTGCGCGTCGTGTCCGGCGCGCCCGGCGAGCCGGGCGAGATCCTTGTGCGCGGCCACAACGTGATGAGCGGCTACTTCGAGGACCCGGAGGGCACGGCGGCGGCGATCGACGCCGACGGCTGGCTGCACACGGGAGACGTGGGCGTCCTGGACGAGGGGGGCAACCTGCGGATCACGGACCGGATCAAGGACATGTTCATCGTCGGCGGCTTCAACGCCTATCCGGCGGAGATCGAGCAACTTCTGGGCCTGCACCCCGACATCGCGGACGTCGCGGTGATCGGCGTACCGGACGGGCGGCTGGGCGAGGTCGGCCGGGCGTATGTGGTGCGCAGGGCGGGCGCGCCGCTGACGTCGGACGACGTGATCGCGTGGTCGCGGCGGGAGATGGCGAACTACAAGGTCCCGAGGTCGGTGGAGTTCGTGGCGGAGCTGCCGCGCAACGCGAGCGGCAAGGTCCTGAAGGGCGAGCTGCGGGCGCGCCGGTAGCGGGGGAGCGTGTCCGCCCGCCCACGCTTCCGGGGGACTGCTGGATGCGTCCGCCGCCCGGATGCGTTCCGGCTGCGTATGGTCGCCGGTATGGCGACGAAGAAGTAAACCGTCATCCTGCCGGAGGAGCTCGCTGAGGAGATCCACGCGGAGCTCGGGCCTGGCGCCTTCAGCGCCTACGTCACGCATGCCATACAGCGCCAGCGTGAGCAGGACCGGCTCGGTGAGCTGGTCGCGTGGATGCTCGACGACGGCGGCCCCCTCACCGACGCGGAACGTGCCGAGGCGGAGGCCGAGCGCCGGGACATGGCGCGCCTTTTCGCCGGATAGCCCACCGGCCGCGAGGCGCCGCGGTGGGCACGGCGCGGGAGCCGGCGGCGCACCGTAGGTGCCGCACACGCCACGGCCGCGGCGGCTCCCCCTCCGCGCCGCCGCGGCCGTACCCCGTCATGTGTGGCTTGTGGTTACTTCTTGGGCGGTGTCGGCGAGTGGTGGTCGCTCATGGTGGTGAGACCAGCGCCCTTGGGCGGTGTCGGCGAGTGGTGGTCGCTCATGGCGGTGATGCCGCCGTCCTTGGGCGGGACCGGCGAGTGGTGGTCGCTCATGGTGGTGGCGGCACCGTCCTTGGGCGGGACCGGCGAGTGGTGGTCGCTCATGGTGGTGATCTCTTCGTCGTTCTTCTCGGTGCTGCTCATGTGTCCGTCCCCCAAAGGAGTGCCTTTGCCTGACCAAAGGTGGCCCTCTGTTCGGAGACTCCCCCGAGTGCCGCCGGACAGAGGGCCTTTCGAGGCCCGCTCGCCCCCCGACCGCAGCGGACCAGATGCCATAGAGAATGCCGAACGAGCATAAACAATCGATGAACGCCCTGGCCCGTGCAGCCGTGTTGTGCCCACTTGTCCGGCTCAGGCGGCGCCTGCCGGTGCGGCGAGCAGCGCCCTGACCTCTTCAGCCTCGGTCGCGCCCGAGGCCTCCTGCAAGGACAGTGCCTCCCGCCAGCAAGCACGTGCCCGGTCGGCTTGGCCAAGACTGTCGAGCGCCCGGCCCAGCGTGGTCAGCACCCTGCCGCGGATGCGGTCACCGCCGATGCAGCCTATGGCCAAGGCCTGTTCGGCGTGCCGTGCCGCTTGCGCGGGGCGGCGGGCCGAGAGATGGGCCTGGGCAATGCGCCAGTGTGTCGTCCCTTCCCAGAGCCGCTGGCGGTTCGCCTCGAAATGGTCCAGTGCTTCCTGGAGCCGTTCCAGAGCCTCCTCTTCGCGACCTGCGCCAGTGAGGGCGATGCCCAGTGCGAAGAGGGCGTTGGCCAGTCGCAGCGGATGCCCTATCCGCTCGTAGACAGCCACTCCCCGCTGGGCGAGCGCGATGCCTTCCTGCGCACGACCCATTGCGACCTGGATGCGCGACAGATTGCACAGGGCGCTGGCTTCGCCGGGCAGGTTTCCGTCCGCCTTCGACCCTTCCATGGCGCGGCGCAGATGCTCCTCGGCTTCCGCGTTGCGACCCTGGTTGAAAGCGATGATGCCCCGGTCGTTGTCGGACCAGTAGACAGGTGCGGGATCGTTGGCTGCCGTCGCGAGCATTGCCGCCTGTGCCGCCTCCTCGTCCGCTTCCGCGTACCGGCCTGCCACCAGATGTACGTTGGTCATCGAAGTGCGGGCCCGCCCCTCGGTTCGGGGGTCGCCTGCGATTCGGGCGGCTTCGAGAGCGGCACAGGCCACGGACTCGTACACTCTCGAGTTCGCGCCTGACTCCGCGAGATTCTGGACGGCCCACAACAGGTCGACCGCCCGCCGGAGATGAGAGCCGACCGCCGCTTGCCGTGCACATGCCAGAAGAGAGTTCGCCTCCGCGTAGAGCCAGTCCTGCGCCTCGTGGCGGTCCGTGAAGGTCAGACCAGCGGACCCGGTCGGCTCGAGGTGATCGACCAGTCGCTCGCCTGGCCGCTCGATCGCGAACACCCTCGCCGCCGTCGCCAGATAGAAGTCCAGCAGCCGCGACAGCGCCGCCTCCCGCCCCTCCGCCGGCTCCTCGTCCCGCTCCGCGCATGCACGCGCGTAGAGCCGCACCAGGTCGTGGAAGCGGTAGCGCCCCGGCGCCGCCGACTCCAGCAGCGAGGTGTCGACCAGCGCCTCCAGCAGGTCCTCCGCGTCGTGTGGCGGAAGGTCGAGTACGGCCGCGGCGGCCGCCAGGGAGATGTCCGGACCGTCGGCGAGCCCCAGCAGGCGGAAGGCGCGCGCCTGGGCCGGTTCCAGCTGGCCGTAGCCGAGTTCGAAGGTTGCCTTGACCGCGAGGTCGCCCGCCTGGAGCTCGTCCAGGCGGCGGCGCTCGTCGGCGAGCTTGGCCGCGAGCACGGAGACCGTCCAGGTGCGGCGGGCGGCGAGGCGTGAGGCGGCGATGCGGAGCGCCAGAGGCAGGAAGCCGCAGGCGGCCACCACGTCCAGGGCCGCCTCGCGTTCGGCGCAGACCCGCTCTTCGCCCACGATCCGGGTGAAGAGCTGGAGCGCTTCATCCGGGGACATCACATCCAGGTCCACCAGATGCGCGCCAGCCAGGTCCACCATGCGGATCCGGCTGGTGACGAGGGCCGCGCAGCCCGCTGTGCCCGGTAGCAGCGGCCGGACCTGGGCGGCGTCGCGGGCGTTGTCCAGCAGGACGAGCACCTGGCGGCCGTCGAGCGCGGAGCGGTAGAGCGCGGCGCGCTCGTCCAGCGAGTCGGGGATCTCCGTATCGGCCACCCCGAGCGCCCGCAGGAACGCCCCGAGTACCGTCTCCGGCTCGGCCGGCCGGTGTCCGGCACCCTGGAGGTCCACGTAGAGCTGCCCGCCCGGGAACCGGGGACGCGCGTCGTGCGCCACGTGCACGGCGAGCGTGGTCTTGCCGACCCCGCCGATTCCGGCGAGCGCCGAGACCGCCATCACCGATCCCTCGGAGGTGGCTAGTTGCTCACTGAGTTCCCGTACGAGCGAGGTGCGTCCGGTGAAGTCAGGCACGGTCGCCGGCAGTTGCGCCGGCTTTCGGAACCCGGACGTACCGGACTTCGCCTCCTCGGCAGGCCTGGCCAGCTCCTCGTCCGCCTGGAGTATCCGCTGCTGGAGGCGGGACAGCTCGGGCCGAGGGTCCACCCCCAGCTCATCGGCGAGCAGCCGTCGGGTGTCCGCGTACACGGCCAGTGCTTCCGCCTGTCGTCCGCTGCGGTACAGCGCCAGCATCAGGAGTTCACGCAGGCACTCGCGCAGTGGGTGCGCGGCGGTCAGGGCGGTCAGTTCGGACACTGCCTCCGTGTGGTGTCCGACATCCAGGTCCATCTCAAGTCGCGTTTCGAGGAGTTGGAGCCGCCACTCCTCCAGGCGTACCCGCTGCGACTCGGCGTAGGGGCCGGGCACCGAGGCGAGCGTCTCGCCGTCCCACATGCCCAGCACCTTGGCGGTCAGCGCCCGGGCCTGCGCGCGGTCACCCGCCTCCCGCGCCTTCTCGGCCGCGCAGATCAGCTCCTGGGCGACATGGAGGTCGAGCGCATCGGACGGGGTGCGCATGGCGTAGCCGCCGGACTCGCTGGCCAGCGCATCGGGGCCGAGTACCTTGCGCAGTCGCGACGCGTAGGTGCGTACGGCCGCGAGCGCCTGCGAGGGCGGATCCTCGCCCCAGAGCGCGTCGATCAGCTGGGCCGCCGTGGCGGTGCGCCCCTCGTGCATCAGCAGCGCGGCGAGCAGGGCGCGCTGCTGGGGGGACCCGGAGGGGAGGGCGCGGTCTTCGCTCCAGGCGCGCACGGGTCCGAGCACGCTGAAGCGCAGGCCGCTGCCGGAGTTCCTGTCGGCGTCGCCTTCACCGCCTGTCGTCACAGGGGTACCACGTTCCGGAATGCCCTGCTCCGGTACATCCGCCTGCTGCTCGGAGGACCCGTCCCCTCGGTCCATAGCTACTCCCTGCTCGTACCGCTTCATGTCCACTCATGCCGCCGGTCCCGCCGGTGTCGCCTCCGACAGTCTGCCTTGTACGAGCCACTCCGTCAGCAGCGGGTGAGTCGCCGCACAGTTCTGTAGGAGAACGGTGACGATGGGAAACCCCGCAGCTTACGCGGCCGTGAACGGCCGGTCGACCGGATAGCTGACGCATCGTCAGATAGGCGCTACCGTGAAACGCATGGAGAACTTCCCGGAGATCATCTCGGTGGACGACCACACGGTGGAGCCCCCGCACGTCTGGCGGGACCGGCTGCCGTCGAAGTACCAGGATTCCGGCCCGCGTATCGTCCGGGCCCCGTTGAAGGAAATGACCTTCCTCGGCGGCAAGTTCGCCCCGGTCATGGGCGCGCCGGGAGACGACGGGCCGATCGGCGACTGGTGGGTGTACGAGGACCTGCACCGCCCACTCACCCGCCTCGACACCGCGGTCGGCTACGACAGGGACGAGATCAGGCTGGAGGTCATCACCTACGACCAGATGCGGCCGGGTTCGTTCTCCGTACCCGACCGGCTGGCCGACATGGACGTCAACCACGTCCAGTCCGCGCTCTGCTTCCCCACCTTCCCGCGCTTCTGCGGCCAGACCTTCACCGAGGCCAAGGACCGCGAGCTGGGACTGCTCTCGGTGCGGGCGTACAACGACTGGATGGTGGAGGAGTGGTGCGGGCCCGACGCCGGCGGCCGGCTGATCCCCCTCACCCTCATCCCGCTCTGGGACGCCGGACTCGCCGCCGCCGAGGTCCGCCGCAACGCGGCACGCGGAGTACGGGCGGTGGCGTTCTCGGAGATACCCCCGCATCTCGGGCTGCCGTCCATCCACACCGACGAGTGGGACCCGCTCCTCGCCGCCTGCGACGAGACCGGCACGGTCATCGCCATGCACATCGGCTCCTCGTCCAGGATGCCGTCCACATCGGCGGACGCCCCGCCTGCCGTCGGTTCCACCATCACCTTCGCCAACTGCTGCTTCTCGATGGTCGACTGGCTGATGAGCGGCAAGTTCGAGCGCTTCCCCAACCTCAGGATCATGTACGCGGAGGGCCAGATCGGCTGGATCCCCTACATCCTGGAACGCGCCGACGTGGTCTGGGAGGAGAACCGCGGCTGGGGCGGAGTCGCCGACAAGGTGTTGCGCCCACCCTCCGAACTGTTCGCCGGGCATGTGTACGGCTGCTTCTTCGACGACGCCTTCGGGCTGCGGAACCTGGACGACATCGGGGTCGGGAACGTCCTGTACGAGACGGACTACCCGCACTCGGACTCGACCTGGCCCAAGTCGAGGGAGGTCGGCGAGGCGCAGATGGGGCACCTGGCGGCGGACGTGGTGGAGCGGATCGTCCGGGGCAACGCCATCGAGCTGCTGGGCCTCACACCCGAGGGGCTGTGGCCCGGGGCGGCGTGACAGGGTGGGACGGGGGAGCAGGGCCGCGACGGCCCCTGTGCCCCCGTCCGTTCCTTCCCCTCAGGAGCGTTCGATCGCGGACGACTGCTCCAACGCCGCGGCAGCGGCCAGCAGATCGGCCTCATGGTGGTGCCGGGCGACGAGCTGCAACCCGACCGGCTCCCCGGCCGGGGTCAGCCCGGCGGGGAGACTGATGGCCGGATGCCCGGTGATGTTGAACCCCCAGGTCAGCGCCACGCTCATCGTCGCGCCCGGACCGTCGTGCCCGTGTGGTGGGTTCGGTGTGGTGGGGGTCGCGATCAGATCCACCTCCGTGAAGAGCGCGTCGAGTCGACGCGTCAGGGCTGCCCGTCTGCGTACGGCTTCCCCTGGATCGGCCGCCGGTACGCGGCCCCGGAGCGCTTCCCAGCACGGTGCGGGGTCGGGCATTCGGACGGGTAGGTCGTGGAGTTCCACCGCCCCGGCGGCGACCAGGGCCTCCAAGGCCGCGTAGGCGGTGGCGGCGATCCGGTCGGCGGTGTCGGCGAAGCCGAGTGTCGCCGACCACGCGGTGCGCAGGGGGCGTTCGGATGGCGACGCGAGGTGTTTCCGCGGCGTGTCGCTGCTGAGCGCGTCCAGATAGGCGGCCGCGTCGGACGCCGTCCGGGCGAGCGGCCCGGAGATGTTCAGCCCGGCCCGGTCACGGGCGGGGACAAGGCCGTTGGTGGGTTTGAGACCGATCACGGAACACCACGCGGCCGGGATGCGCACCGACCCCGCTCCGTCGCTGCCCGTGGCCAGCGGCACCAGTCCGGTGGCCACGGCGGCTGCTGAACCGGCGGATGAGCCGCCGGGACTCCAGCGTCCGTCGTGCGGGTTGAGGGTGGGCCCCCGATCGGTGGCTCCCCAGGTCTGCCATCGGGTACCCGGACCGGGGGTGGCGGTGGCGCCCACGGTGATGCACCCGGCGGCCACCAGGCGCCGGGTCTGGTGCGAGGACAGCCCTTCGGTGCTTTTGACCGCGAGCGGCACCCCGGCCAGCGGTGGCCGCTCGCCCGCCCGGATCCGGCGGTCCACCTCGGCGGCCTGTCCTGCGGCCACCTCGGGCCACCACTCGGTGAACGCCCGCACTGTGTCGCCGCCGCCATCGTCGCCTGCGATCCGCTCCAGTGCCGCCGCCGCCGTTTGGCGAGCCGAGATCTCCCCCCTGTGCACGGCGGCGGCGATCTCACAGGCCGTCATCCGGCCCTCGCTTTCGCCGCTGCCGGGCCCACGCGGATCCCCGGATGCCGTCGCCGGTGTGGTCATGTGGCAGCCCTCCCCGACTGTGTTCGTGGCCGTAGCGTCGCCTCGTTCGCGGGCTCGGCCGCCGCCGTGTCCGTGTTCAACCCTGGCTCGTGCCCCGGAGCTTCGCTGCCGCACCGGGTGGTGTGTCGATGGTGCCGCGACACGCCGGTGCCCCGTACCCATGGACGCTCCGACCCGGCACCATCGTCGTATGACGCTCTCGCTCGCCGCAGCAGACAAGGTCCTGTCCGACAACTTCGCCCCCTGGGTGCTCGACCTCGGCCTCTCGGTGGCCGAGACGGGGGAACGGCACGCCGTCCTGCGCCTGCCCTGGTCCGACCGGCTCGCCCGGGAGGGCGGTGCGCTCAGCGGCCAGGCCCTGATGGCGGCGGCCGACACGGCGACGGTGCTCGCCGTGTCCTCGGCGCGCGGTGCCTTCGTACCGATGACGACGGTCCAGCAGTCGACCACCTTCCAGCGTGCGGTGACGGGCGCGGACGTGCTGGTCGAGGCCCGTATCTCCAAGCTGGGCAAGCGCATGGCGTTCGTGGACATCACGATGACGGCGGAGGGCGACGAGGAACCGGCCGCCCGCGCCTCGACGGTGTACGCGCTGCTGGGTTGACCGGGGACCCGGGGCCCGGTGGCCCGGTGGCCTGGCGGCTGGATGCCCGGATGCCCGGATGCCCGGCGGCCCGGATGCCCGGCGGCCCGGGCCCCGGGGGTGGCCCGGGCCCCCGGGACCTGGTGGCCTGACGGCTGGAGCCCTGGAGCCCTGGAGCCCTGGAGCCCTGGAGCCCTGGAGCCCTGGATCCCTGGATCCCCGGATCCCCCGAGGTCCTGAGGCCCGGGAGCCCCGAGCGCCGGGAGCGCGGAAGGCCCGAAGACTCGAAAGACCTTAGGTCCGTTGACCTCGGTGACTTGGGGCCCAAGGCCCAAGGCCCCGGACCCCAAGGCCTGAAGGACGAAGGTCCGTTGACCCAGAGCCCAGAGCCCAGAGCCCTGGTGACCCGAGCGCCGGGGCGCGGAAGGCCCGAAAGCCCGTGGGCCGGTTGACCCCCGGTAGGGGGCCCTGGTGCTCGGACCTCGGTGCCCGGTGCCCGGTGCCCGGAGCCCCGGTGACCCGGTGGCCCGGTGGCCCGGTGGCCCGGTGACCCGGTGGCCCGGTGGCCCGGAGCCTCAGTGCCCCGGTGGCCCGGTGACCCGGAGCCCCGGTGACCCGGTGACCCGGTGGCCCGGTGGCCCGGTGACCCGGAGCCCCGGTGACCCGGTGGCCCGGTGACCCGGAGCCCCGGTGACCCGGGGCCTCAGTGCCCCGGAGGCCCGGAACCCGGCAGACCGCAGACCGCAGCCACCGGAGGGCGCCCCGCCCGCCCGACCCTGGGCACCGCGTGGCGCGACGCGACCCGATCGACTCGCCGCGCTCACTCCCGCAGCCGCTTGAGCACGGCCCGTACCGCCCGCCGCACGGCATCGCGTGCCTCGGCGGTGTGGTCGATCGTCTCGAACCCGTGGTGCGCCTGCGGTACGTCGATGATCTCGGCGATCTCGGCATCAGTCCCGCCCTCCGCGGCGGCGGTCAGGAACTCATCGACCGTCGCTGTGAACTCCGGCCACTCGCGTCCTACCCGGGTCAGCACGATCGGCGGCGTCGGTGCCCCTCCCGGCTCGGCCACAATGCGCGCGGGGTGGAAACGCGTACCGTCGAGACCCCAGTTCGGCAGCGGCGCGAGCGCCGGATAGTTCGCCGCCAGGCACCGTAGCCACGGCGGCGGCGCCGCGAGCCAGTCCGCCATCAGCAGCCCGCCCCCCGAGAAGAACCACAACGCGACACGGTCCCTGTCCACGCGTGGATCGTCACGTAGGAGCGCGACTGCCTCGGCGATGTCTTCGGCGGCCTGCTCGTAGTCGCCGATGCCGTGCAGCCGGTGCTCCACGGTGGCGCCGACTGCGCCCAGGCTCGCCACATAGCGGCCGTAGCCGATGAAGGTCGGCCAGTCGCGGGGAGTGGGCCGTGTATCGGCGGGAAGCGGGCCGCCATGGACGAACACCACCGCCGGGCGCGGGCCTTCGGTACCGCCGAAGTCACCTTCACCGTCGGGGAGATACAGATCGACTCGCCCAGTCCGTACCCGCCGACAGTCGGGCACATCCAGCAGGAACGGCCGCAGATGCGCGGGCTGTTCACCTGCCGCGGCGATCGGCAGCCGGTACCCCTCGCCGTTCGCCGCCCGCAGCAGCACCCGGGTCAGCTCGTCGGGCGATGAAAGCATCGGCCAGTGCCCGGTGGGTAGTTCGAAGAAACTGACCCCGGCATCGGCGAGGGCCCGCAGAGCAGGGTCCCCGACTCCCAGCCTCGCTTCGAGCATCGCGATGCTCGAACCGTTGGCCGTGCACAGCACCCCGGCCGCCGACAACCGGGCAAGCCCGTCCCCGTCCGGCAGGGGGAGCGGCTGAGTGAGCGTCCCCAGCGGCTGCGCCGCCGCCCGCTCATGCAGCAGCGCCAACGCGTCCGCCGGTACCCCGTCCACACTGCCGAACCGGTGCCACTCGCCAGCCTCCGGAGGACGGACCTGCCAGTCTTCCGGAGTCGGCTCGCCGCTCCCGCCCGTCAGGCTCTCGCGCAGTGCCTGGTCGGCCAGCAGCGCCAGGGCCGGTTGGCCGGGACCGCGGGGGGGTGGGTGGCGGGACCCGCCCCGTCCCCCCCGCGGGCCCGGCCGCGCCGCCGCCCCCCGGGCGGCCGCGACCCCCACACCGTGCCCGACGACCACCAACGCGGGCTCGTCGGCCCGGTCGATGACACGCACCACATCGTCGACATGCGTCGCGAGGTCCGTGCCGGGCCCTGCCGAATCGCGCCGCTCACCGAGCCCGGTGAGCGTCACGGGATAAGCGCCCGCACCCGCCGCCCGCAGCCGCTCGGCCACGTCCTGCCACACCCATCCGCCGGTGTGGATCTCCGGTACCAGCACGAACCCCGTCATGATCGCCTCCATGTACATACAGGTCCCGCGCGGCCGTACCCCCGTGGCCGGCCGCGCGCTCGCCGGTACCGTAGGAACTCCCCCTGAGGGAGGTTCAAGCCTTGACGCCCGCTCGTCCCGTGACCCCAGCCTCATGAGCCCCGCCGCGCCAGACGCGCCGAACGCCTCCGACGCCCCCGACGGCATGTGGAGCATCGGCGAACTCGCCGAACAGGCCGGAGCCACCGTGAAAACCGTCCGCTTCTACACGGACCGGGGCCTGCTGCCCGAGACCGCCCGGAGCGCCGGAGGCCATCGCCGCTACGGCCCGGAGGCACTCGACCGGCTCCGCCTGATCCGCTCCCTGCGCACCCTCGACCTCCCGGTCCCGGAAGTGAGCCGGGTCCTGGACCAGGAGGACGCTCTGGAGGACGTCATAGCGGGGCAGTTGGCCGACCTCGGCTCGCAGTTGGCCGCACTCCGCTGGCGCGAGGCCGCCCTGCACCTGCTGCGGGACTGCACCGCCGAGGAGCGTGCCGAGCGGTTGCGCCTCGTCGGCGCAGTGTCGGTCCCACCCAGCACGGCCGCGCTGGCGCGCTTCTGGCGGGGTGTGCTGCCCGTCAGGCTTCCGCCCCGGCTGGTCTCCACCATCCTCGACGGCGCCGTGCCGCAGCTCCCGGCCGACCCGACGCCGTCCCAGGTACTGACCTTCGCCAGGATGCACGCCATCGCCACCGGACCCCGCCCCGTGACCGACTTCTGCCGCCCCATTCCGCGCCAGCCCGACCGCGGCTGCCGACCCGCCGTGCTGTATGAGGGCCTGGGGGAGGCATACGACCTGGTGGTGGCGGACGTACGGGCCGGAAGGCCCCCGCACGGCGGCGAGGCGCTCGACGCCTACGTCTGCGCGTACGCCGCCTCACGTGGGATGCGCGACACCCCGGCGTTCCGCCGCCAACTGAGTCGCCTGCTCGCCTGGATCGCGGACCCGGTGATCACGCGGTACTGGGATCTCGCCGGCGACCTCGCCGGCCCGGCCGCCCCGACCTTCGGCGCGGCCGACGACTGGCTCCGCGCGGCCCTGGATTCCGAGGTCGCCGAGGTCTGAACCGTGTCTGACACAGGTGTGGGCTGATGGGATGACAGTCCTCTTGGTTTGTCGGTATGTCAGCTTTGTGGCTGGTATTGACTGGTTACGGTGGTGTGGATCCGTGTCAGCGGGCCGTACGAGTCTGTGGAGTGGTGTGATGGGTTGGCGTAGGGCACGCGTGGGTGCGGCTGTGGTGGTGGGGGTGCTGCTGGCGGGGTTGGCGTCGGGGGTTCCGGCGCAGGCGCGGGCGGCGGTGGTGAATGTGGCGTGTACGGAGGCGGATCTGCGCACCGCGATCGCCAACTCCAACGCGGGCACCGGTGACACGCTGATCCTGGCGTCGTACTGCCCCTACGTCCTCACCGACGCGGGCGGCGGTGCCTTGCCGCAGATCATCCAGCCGCTGGAGATCCAGGGCAACAACGCCACGATCAAGCGCGACACGTCGGCATCCGACTTCCGCATCTTCGACGTCGGCGCCGTCTCGCTGACCATGGACACGCTCACCGTTATGAACGGCAACGCAGGTTCCGGCAACCCCGGCGGCGGAGTGTTCCTCGGCACCTCCGGCGGGTCCTTGGCCACTACCAACGTGCACTTCCAGGGCAATACCGCCCAAGACGGCGGTGCTATCGAGGCAGAGAGCGGCACGTCGATCTCCCTCTCGGGCGGAACGATCAGCGACAACCGCGCCACTGGCTTCGGTGGCGGCCTTTTCACTACCGGAACGGTGTCGGTCGCGCTGGACTCGGTGATCGTGACCCGCAACCGTACCGAGAACTCGGGCGGAGGCCTTTTCCTTTCGACCGACCAGCCGGCGGTTATCACGGGCGGAGCCATCCGCAACAACACCGCGAAGGCGGCCGGCGGTGGAATCTTCTTCGTGAGCGGGGGGTCGTTGACCGTCGACGGCACCGCGATCACGGACAACAGAGTCACCGCCAGCGTCGAAGGCGGAGGTGGAGTGCTCTTCCTGGCGGCGGACGCCGACGCGTCCGTGGCGCTCACGGACTCCACGGTCAGCGGCAACTATGTCACCGGCTTCGTGAACGACGGCCTCGGCAACCGAGGCGGCGGTATCCGCACCTTGGGCTCGATGACCCTGGACAACACCACCGTCGCCAACAACCAGTTGGTGGGTGCCTTCGGGCAGGGCGCGGGCATCGCCGCGGAAGACAGTGAGGGGGCGGCGACCACGCTGACGTTGCAGAACGGCACCACCGTGACCGGCAATGTGGCCTCCGGGCGGTACTCGCAGGGCGGCGGCCTCTACGCCGATACCAACATCAACCCCACGACCGTGTCGGTGACCGACTCCGGCATCGACACCAACAAGGTCACCGGTACCGGCTCCGCCGCTGCGGGTGTCTACAACGACGGCGCGACGTTCTCGTTCACCAACTCCAGTGTGGACACCAACATCGCCCCGAGCGCCCCCGCACCGGGAGGCGTCTACACCACGGTGGCGATCGCGGCCGTGGTCGGCTCCACCTTCACCGCCAACTTCCCCACCAACTGCGTCTTCAGCCCCCAGCCCGTCACCGGCTGCATCGGCTGAGACAGCACACCCGCCCGCTTCGCAACGTCGGGGGGCAGCCCCCCCAGGGGGGGGTTGCCCTCGAAGTGGTGGGGCCCGGAGCCGACGCGGACGGCCGC
>NZ_JBHXFA010000001.1:163366-167850 GCF_042724175.1 Streptomyces sp. NPDC127084 | reverse complement strand
AACACAACACACACACCTATACCCCCTCTACCATAGATTTTTATAACCCACCACCCCCCCCCCCCCCCCCCTCACAAAACCGCCTCACCCCCCCCCCCGCGCCCCCCCCCCCCCACGTTGTCGTGTACCCGCCTCGTACCGGACCGGCCGGAGCCGGTGCCGGCGCTGCTGCCCGGACACTCGGTCGCATCGAAGGCGATTCCGGACTTCCCTTTCACTCCGGGAGGCAACGATGTACGGACCATCCCTCGATTCGAGCGAGCCTCCCTTCCGCAAAGGTGGGGCGATGACCACACCCGCGAAAGGCGACGCGTCCCGCTAGCCCAGGTCCCGGATCACCGACATCAGCCGCTCATGCGTCTCGACGTCCGCGGCCACCACGAGCCCGCGCCCGGCGGGCCCGAGTGGGGCGCCGTCGATCCCCGTGATGACGCACCCGGCCGCCCGGCACAGCGCGATACCGGCGGCGAAGTGCACGCTCCCGGACAGGTCGCGGCCGTCGGTCACGTACGCGGCGCGCCTGCCGGCCGCCACCCAGGCCAGGGCCAGCGTGGTCGAGACGACCCGGGGCCGGAACCGCTCCACGAACCCGGCTTCGGCCAGCATCTCCACGGCCCGGAACGCGGGCGCGTTCGGGAACGGCGGATCCAGGTTCACGTCCACCAACCGGGTCGCGGCGGTGGGCGCGAGCTGTGTGTCGCCGTCGCCGTCGCGACGCACCCACGCGGCCCCGCCGTCGGTGTGGAACACCTCGCCGCTGAACGGGTCCGCCACCGCCGCCACCGTCGTTGCCACGGCCGTCCCGGTGCCCTCGCGCAGCGCCACGTTGACGGCCACCAGCATGTTGCCGACGGCGTAGTTCAGCGTGCCGCACAGCGGATCGACCAGCCACTGCCGTACCGCCCCGGCTTCCCCCTGCCGTCCGCCCTCCTCGCCGAGAAGCGCGTCATCCGGGCGGGCGGCACGGATGACGGAGGCGATCGCCTTCTCCGCCTCCACGTCGGCCGCGGTGGCGAAGTCCCCGCCTCCCTTGTCGATCCGGCCGAGCCGCTGCCCGTACATGCCGCGTACGACACCGGCACCAGCGCGGGCGGCGGCTATGGCCACCTGGGTGTCGTCAGGGTCCCCGTATGAGTCGATCACCCTGTGCACGCTACCGGGGCCCTGCCGCGGGTGGCTGAACCGGTGCCGTTCGGGCAACGCCTCCACCTGTCCGACGGGCGAACCGGACTGCCCGGGCCCCGAACCCCGCGTACCCCCTTGCCCACCGACGCCTCAGCCAAGACGATGGTGCCCCATTGAATGTGACGGACCGTCAGGTCGAGTCGGGCAAGTCAGGCCGAGGGCGTCCGCCACCCGCGTCGTACGGCGAAGGGGCCCACCATGGTGGTCTACGGGATGCAGCTCCCAGTCCAGTCGCAGAGCACCATCTACGCCGAGTCCTGGGAGGTGTCCGCAGGTCCAGCGGACCTGCTCGCCATCGCGCGCGCCGCGGACCGCGCGGGTTTCGACTACATCGCGAGCTGCGACCATGTCGCCATCCCGCGCAGGCTCGCCGGGGCCATGTCCACCGTCTGGTACGACCCGGTCGCCACGCTCTCGTTCCTCGCCGCCGCCACCGAGCGGGTGCGGCTGCTCAGCCATGTCGCCGTCGTGGGACTGCGGCACCCCCTGCTGAGCGCCAAGCAGTACGCGACGCTCGACCACCTTTCTGCCGGGCGGCTGATCCTCGGCGTCGGTGCCGGGCATGTGCCGGAGGAGTTCGAGGTCCTCGGCGTGGACTTCGAGCGGCGCGGGACCGTGCTCGACGAGACCATCGACGCCCTCAGGGCCGCCCTCGGGCCCGAGGAGTTCCCCGCCTTCCGTGGTGAGCACTTCGCCTTCGACGGGCTCGGGCAGCAGCCGCGACCCGCCCAGCCGGAGGTGCCGCTCTGGGTCGGGGGCTCGTCGCCCGCCGCCGTGCGCAGGGCGGCGCTCAAGGGCGACGGCTGGCTGCCGCAGGGCGATCCGCGCGACCGGCTGCCCGGCCAGATCGCGAAGCTCAGGGCACTGCGCGAGGCGGCCGGGATCGTCCGGCCGCTCGTCATCGGGGCGATCACCGAGCCGCTGTACGTGGGGGACGCCGCCTGGGACGTCGGGCGCCGCACGCTCACCGGGAAGCCGGAGTCCATCGCGGAGTCGCTGCGGGCGTACGGGGCGATGGGGGTGGACCAGATCCAGGTCCGGTTCCGCAGCCGGAGCCGGACCGAACTCATCGACCAGATGGAGGCGTTCGCCGCCGAAGTGGCTCCCCATCTCGGCGAGTAGACGAAGCAGACGACACGGCAGCGACAGGTGAACAGGAGTACGGCATGGGAAAGTTGGACGAACGGGTCATTCTCGTCACCGGCGCCGCACGCGGCCAGGGCGAGCAGGAGGCCCGGTTGTTCGCCGCTGAGGGGGCCAAGGTGGTCCTCGCCGATGTGCTGGACGACCAGGGTGAGGCGCTCGCCAAGGAGCTCGGCGAGAGCGCGGCTCGCTATGTGCGCCTGGACGTGGGCAGGGAGGACGACTGGGCCGCTGCGGTCGAGACCGCGGTGGAGGCGTTCGGGCGCATCGACGGGCTGGTGAACAACGCGGGCATCCTGCGCTTCAACGAGCTGGTGAGCACCCCACTGGAGGAGTTCCGGCAGATCATCCAGGTCAACCAGATCGGGGCGTTCCTCGGTATCAAGGCCGTCGCGCCCGAGATCGAGGCGGCCGGTGGCGGCACGATCGTCAACACGGCCTCGTACACCGCGCTCACCGGTATGCACTCTGTCGGGGCGTACGCGGCGACCAAGCACGCCATCCTCGGTCTGACCCGGGTGGCGGCGCTGGAGCTTGCGCCGAAGCGGATACGGGTCAACGCGGTGTGCCCGGGGGCGGTGGACACGCCGATGAGCAATCCCGGGGGCGCGGACGAGGAGGCGCTCGACGCGGTGTACCGGAAGCTGGTGCCGTTGGGGCGGGTCGGGCAGGCGGCGGAGGTGGCCCGGTTGGCGCTGTTCCTGAGCTGCGAGGACTCCTCGTACATCACGGGGCAGCCGTTCGTCATCGACGGGGGCTGGCTGGCCGGGGTGAGCCTGTTCTGACCCTGTTCCGGGACCCGCCATGTCTGACGTCTCGTCAGGTATTGACGCCTCGCGGGCTCGGTGGAACAGTCGGGGCATTCGGATCTGACGCATCGTCAGAAACGGCGTCAGAATGTCGCTGGGCACGAGACGGTGGTGGGTTCCATGGAGTTCGGACTGTTCGTACAGGGGTACCTCGGCAAGCGCGCCGAGACCGATCCGCTCGCCGAGCACAAGGCGCTGATGGAGGAGACCGAGTACGTCATCCAGGCCGACAGGTCCGGCTTCAAGTACGCCTGGGCCTCCGAGCACCACTTCCTGGAGGAGTACTCGCACCTCTCCGCCAACGACGTCTTCCTCGGCTACCTCGCCCACGCCACCGAGCGCATCCATCTCGGCTCGGGCATCTTCAACCCGCTCGCCCCGGTCAACCACCCGGTGAAGGTCGCCGAGAAGGTGGCCATGCTCGACCACCTCTCCGAGGGCCGCTTCGAGTTCGGCTCCGGGCGCGGCGCCGGCTCGCACGAGATCCTCGGCTTCATGCCCGGCATCACCGACATGAACCACACCAAGGAGATCTGGGAAGAGACCATCGCCGAGTTCCCCAAGATGTGGCTTCAGGACGAATACGCCGGCTTCCAGGGCAAGCACTGGTCCCTGCCGCCGCGCAAGGTGCTCCCCAAGCCGTACGGGAAGTCCCACCCCGCCATGTGGTACGCGGCCGGGTCGCCGTCCTCGTACGCCATGGCCGCCCAGAAGGGCCTCGGTGTGCTGGGCTTCAGCGTGCAGAAAGTCTCCGACATGGAGTGGGTCGTCGACTCGTACAAGTCGGCCATCAAGGACGCGCGGCCGGTGGGCGGTTACGTCAACGACAACGTCATGGTGACCTCCACCGCGATCTGCGCGGAGACCCATGACAAGGCGGTCGAGATCGCGGTCGGCGGCGGGCTGAACTACCTCCAGTCGCTGCTCTTCCGCTACCACGACACCTTCCCCCGGCCCGAGGGCGTCCCGGAGTGGCCCGAGCTGCTGCCCGACTACAGCGCCGAGATCATCGAACTGCTCATCGCCGAGGAGCTGATGATCTGCGGCGACCCGGACGAGGTGCTGGCCCAGTGCAAGCGCTGGGACCAGGCGGGGGCTGACCAGCTCTCGTTCGGTCTGCCGATCGGGATCTCGTACGAGGACACGATGACGACGATCAAACTGATCGGCGAACACGTCATCCCGAAGATCGACACCGATCCGGTGCACCGCACCACCCGCCTGCGCGAAGCGGCGGTCTGAAAGGAAACCCCGTGAGGACCGCGGGCGGTGGCTTCCCGGACCGCCACCCGCACCCGGGCCCGCGGGGGGGGGCCCCCGGGGGGGGGCGCGCCCGCGGGCGCCCCC
>NZ_JBHXFA010000001.1:148806-163356 GCF_042724175.1 Streptomyces sp. NPDC127084 | reverse complement strand
GGCTCGATCGCCTCGACCCGCCAGAAGTCGAGGGAGTCGCCCACCCGCAGGTGGGGCGCGGCCCCGCGGGCGCCGGGCCCCCCCGCCCCCCCCCGCCCCCGCCCGCCCGCGGGGGGCGCTCCGCTGGGGCGCCCCCCGCGCGGCGCCGCCCGCGCCCCCGCGCCACACGCGCTGGCCACGCGGTGGCCGCACGTACAGGGCCCACGTACCGGCCACCCGTACCGCCCCTCCCCACCGACCCACCCGCCGCACCGGAACCGGAAAGGGACGCAGGTCATGCTCGACCACCTGATCAGGAGCGCAACCGTCGTGGACGGGACCGGCGCCCCCGCCTACACCGCGGACGTCGGCCTACGCGACGGCCGTATCGCCGTCATCGCCGAACCGGGCACCGTCGCCGAAGCGGCCAGGGCGAGCGAGGAAGCGGCCGGCCTGATCCTCACCCCCGGGTTCGTCGACCCGCACACCCACTACGACGCCCAGCTCTTCTGGGACCCGTACGCCACCCCCTCCATGAACCACGGAGTGACCACCGTCGCGGGCGGGAACTGCGGATTCACCCTCGCCCCGCTCAACCCCGCCCGCCCCGAGGACGCTGACTACACCCGCCGGATGATGTCCAAGGTCGAAGGGATGTCCCTGGTCGCCCTCGAAGAAGGCGCACCCTGGAACTGGCACACCTTCGGTGAGTACCTCGACGCACTCGAAGGCCGCATCGCCGTCAACGCGGGCTTCATGGTGGGGCATTGCGCGCTGCGCCGTCATGTGATGGGCCCGGACGCGGTCGGCGGCACCCCTACATCCGCCCAACTCGACGCCATGCTCCGCCTGTTCCACGAGTCGATGGACGCGGGCGCCTGGGGCCTCTCCACCACCCAGTCCGCCACCCACTCCGACGGCGACGGCCACCCCGTGGCCTCCCGCCACGCGGGACCCGCCGAACTGCTCGCACTCTCCCGAGCCGTAGCCGACCACGAGGGCACCCAGCTCGAAGCGATCGTCGCGGGCTGTCTCGACCAGTTCAGCGACGACGAGATCGACCTCTTCGTGGAGATGAGCGCCGCGGCCGGCCGCCCCCTCAACTGGAACGTGCTCACCATCGACGCCGCCGTACCCGAACGCGTCCCGCGCCAGCTCCTGCCCAGCGAACGCGCCCGCAAGGCGGGAGGCAGGATCGTCGCCCTCACCATGCCGATCCTCACCCCCATGAACATGTCGCTGGGCACCTTCTGCGCCCTCAACCTCATCCCCGGCTGGGGCGAGGTCCTCGGCCTGCCCGTCCGCGAGCGGATCGCGCGACTCCGCGACCCTGACGTGCGGGCCGAGATGCTGCGCCGTGCCGCCTCCAGGGAAGCCGGGGTGTTCCGCCGCCTCGCCCACTTCGAGCGCTACGTCATCGGCGACACGTACTCCCCGCGCAACGAAGGCCTCACCGGCCGGGTGGTCCGCGACATCGCCGCCGAACGCGGCCAGGACCCCTTCCACTGCCTGGTCGAGATCTGCGCCGACGACGAGCTGCGCACCGTGCTGTGGCCCATGCCGAGCGACAACGACCCCGCGTCCTGGGCGCTGCGCGCCGAGACCTGGCAGCACGAGGACGTCATGCTCGGCGGCTCCGACGCGGGCGCGCACCTGGACCGGATGTGCGGTGCCCCGTACACCACCCGCTTCCTCGGCGACTGCCTACGCGGCCGGAAGCTCCTCCCGCTGGAACAGGCGGTGAAGATGCTCACCGACGACCCCGCGCAGCTCTTCGGCCTGCGCGAACGCGGCCGGATCACCGAAGGCCACCACGCCGACCTGGTCCTCTTCGACCCGGAGCGGATCGACGCGGGCCCCGCGACCCTCGTCCACGACCTGCCGGGCGACAGCCCCCGCCTGGACTCAAAGGCGGTCGGCATCGTGTCCGTACGCGTCAACGGCGTCGAGACCATCCGCGACGACCAGGTGACCGGAGCGATACCGGGCAAGGTGCTGCGCTCGGCCCGTGACACAAGGACGGTGAGCACAAGGTGAGCCGTGACCGTGACAGCGTCCGTGACCGTGAGCCCCAGCGCCTTTACATCGGCGGCGAGTGGACCGAGCCGGACGCCGGCCACTACGAGGTGATCGACCCGGCCACCGAGCAGGTCGTCGGGCTCGCCCCCGAGGCGAGCCGCGACCAGGTGTACGCGGCGGCGGCAGCCGCCCGGGAGGCCTTCGAACCCTGGTCCCGCACCCCACCCGAGCAGCGCGCCGCGATCCTGGACCGGGCGGCCGACGTCATCCAGCGCGAGTTCGAGGCGTACGCGGACCTCGCCCGCGCCGAAACCGGCGCAACCACCGGCACGGCGCGCGGAATGCAGGTCGCGGTCGGGGTGTCCCGCTTCCGCCGCTACGCCAAGGGCGCGCTGGAACCCGTCGAGCAGGGCCTGCCCCCGCAGATCAACGAGGCGGGACCAATGGGCAAGGCCGGCATTTTCGGCGCCCTCGCCGCCCGCCGCCCGGTCGGCGTGGTCACCTGCATCACCTCGTACAACAACCCCTGGGCCAACCCGGCGGGCAAGGTCGCACCCGCCCTCGCCATGGGCAACACGGTCCTGGTGAAGCCCGCCCCGCAGGACCCGCTGTCCGTCTACCGGATGGCGGAGGCGCTGGCGGAGGCCGGTGTCCCACCGGGGGTGGTGAACGTGGTGAGCGGCTCCCGTCCGGACGTGGGCGAGGCGGCCGTCGACTCCCCGGACGTCGACATGGTCAGCTTCACCGGATCCACGGCCGTCGGCCGACGCATCGGCGAGGTCTGCGGACGCGACATGAAACGCCAGCTCATGGAACTGGGCGGCAAGGGCGCGGCGCTGGTCTTCGACGACGCCGACCTGGACGCGGCCGTCATGGGCATCGGCACCACCTTCTCGTTCTACAGCGGCCAGATCTGCACGGCGCCGACCCGCGTCATCGCGCAACGCGGCGTCTACGAGCGCCTGATCGAGAAGCTCACCGCCTATATGGGCTATCTGAAGCTGGGTGACCCGGCCGCACCCGGCACGGTGGTCGGCCCGGTGATCTCAGCCGCCCACCGCGACCGCATCGAGTCGTACATCGAGCTGGGCAGGAAGGAAGGCGCCCGCCTGGTCGCGGGCGGCGAACGCCCCGACCTCGACCGCGGTTTCTACGTGGCTCCGGCGCTGTTCGCGGACTGCTCCAGCGAGATGCGGATCGTCCGGGAGGAGATCTTCGGCCCGGTGGTGGTCGTGGTCCCCTTCAGCGACGAGGAGGAGGGCGTCGCCCTCGCCGGCGACAGCGACTACGGCCTGATCGACTACGTCTGGTCCGGCGACGCGGCCCGCGCCTTCCGGGTGGCGCGGCGCCTGCGGGCGGGCGGCGTCGGGATCAACACCATCGGCCGCAACATGGAGGCGCCGTTCGGCGGGTTCAAGAAGAGCGGGGTCGGCCGGGACGTGGGCTCGTACGCACTGCACGCGTACAGCGAGACCCAGGCGATCGTCTGGCCGGGCGGCTGAGCTCATCGGTAGCTGACGGGCCACTGTCTGCTGCGAGTCCGAGTCGCGTTCGACGCCGGACCACAAGTGACGAGGTGAGGGCGGCACCCGCGATATGGGTGCCGCCCTCACTTTGTATGTCCGCAGCGCCGAGGCGTCAGAAGAGGTTCCCCGAATCCGTCGGGAAGTCCGGCGGCCAGGGCCCGGCGTACAGCGACTCCCGGCCGCCCATCAGCGCGTACTCCGCCTCCCGCCAGTCCGGTGGGCTACCGACGACGAAGCTGTCGCCGTCAGGGTCCAGCATCCAGGTGCAGGCCGCTTCGTCGGGCTCCAGCCCGTGCCGCTCCGCCAGCACCGCGAACTGCTCCGGGGTTGCGCGCCTGATGTGCAGGCCGTTGCGGTAGTAGGGCTGCAGGAGCATCAGCCTCACGTGGCCGACACGCACCTCGATGTGGTTCGAGGTCCCGTCGATCAGCGTCGCTTCGCTCTGCAGGAAGAGCTGCCGGTGGGACGGGTTGAACCCGACCACTCGGAACAGCCTTCCGGTACGGATGAAATCGGTCATGCCCGATGCCCTCTCTTGATCACGGCACCGGCTTCCCGTTGGCCAGCTTGAAGCGCTCGGGGAAGACTTCCTTGCCGCCCATGCGCCATTCGATCGACTTCCAGTTGCGTTGGCCCAGCCTGACCGCGGTGCGCAGTTTTGTCATCTCCCACGCGGTGCCGTAGCCGCTGGACCTGATCGTCTCCCAGTCGCCGGCCTTGATCGTCTCACCTCGCTGCAGGAGCTTCGTGAGTGCTTCGTCGGCGTTGGCGGCGCCGGCGACGCCGTCCAGTGAGACCGTCAGCCGCACGTTGGGGTTGGACACCGCCTCTTCGACTCCGACCGTCCAGATGGGACGCTCGCCCAAACCCATCTTCGCCGGCAGGTTCGTGCCGTAGACACCACCGTTGAACGTATCGGCGCCGATCGCCTTCGCCAGGTCGTCGGCGTAGGGGTTGATGCCGAGGACGATGTGGTCTCCGTCCTTCACCAGGTCCTTGAGGATCTCCTCTATGCACTCCTCAGGCGTGCGTTGAGCAGCAGCGAACGCCCGGGCGCCGGCAGTTGGCCGCGCCTTCGAAGCGGCCGTTTCGCACCCCTCGTACACCGTCTGCATGATCTTGCTGACGATGCTTGCGACGGCAGCTTCGGACAACCGGAGGGAGCGCAGGGCCTTGTAGGCGTCAGCGAAGCCGATGCCGGTCCTCGCCGCGGCGTCCACTGCTCTGACGGCGTCGGCGATGGGCTTGAGGATCTTGCCTGCGAACAGCGCCGCGACATCCAGGGCTGCCCAGGCGCATCCGCCCCAGCTTCCGCTTTCACCGCCGGGGGTGATCTTCTGGGCGCACTTGATCCAGCTGCCGAAGAGGATGTCGATCGGGTCGACGCCCTTCTGGAACTCGGCGATCGTGATGTTGTGCGTGACCTCTTGGGACAGTTCCTCGGTCGTGTGCTGCCCCAGGTAGATGGTCGCGCTGGCCGGGCAGGTGTACTTCGAGGGATTCAGGTCCTGCGCGGTGCACATGTACAGGTCGACGACCGCCCTGTACCGGAGCTTGGCGGTGATCGTGCAGTCGCCGCGGTAGGCGAGCTGGTTGATCCAGCCGTCGCAGCCCGAGGTCTTCTTTACGACCTGAGGCTCACCGACCTTCTCGATGTGGTCGATGACATAGAACATGTTGCCGATGGAGCCACCGGCCTCGTCGAGGACGGTTCCGGTCTCGATCTGCTTCGCGTTCGCGGCCTTCTCTGCCCTGTCGGCCGCTTCCTGGGCCTCCTTGGCATACCTCGCGGCGTCCTTGGCGGCTTGTTCGGCTTCGGTGGCTGCGGCGTCGGCGCGGTCGGCGGCGGCGCGGGCGTCCTTGGCTGCCTGTTCGGCCACGGCAGCGGCCTGGCGGGCGGCCTGGGCGTCGAGTGCGGCCTGGTCGGCGGAGGCGCGGGCTTCCTTGGCGTAACCTTCGGCGCGTCCGGCTGCCTGGTCGGCGGCTTCGGCGTCCGCGGTGGCCTTGCGGTCGTACTCGACGGTGCGGGCGAGTGACGCGGATGCGGCGGATGCCGCCTTGGCGGCGTCGGCGGCGTAGCCGAGGGCCTCCTTGGAGTAGGTGCGGGCGTTGGCTGCGTGTGCGGCGGCGCTGGCCGCGTACTGGTAGGCGATCTTCGCGTCGCCGGTGGCCTGGTCGGCGAGGTTCTTGGCGGCTGCGGCTTCGGCCTGTGCGTTCTTGGCGTGGGCGTCGGCGACGGCCTTCTGCTGGTCCGCGATGGACTTCGAGGCCTGCCCGGTCAGGACGACCAGGCTGGCGGCCGAGTCGGTGGTGATGTACGGGGAGCCGATCTGGATCGCGTCGTTGGCCGGCTTGGCGACCTGGGCGGCCGCATTGCCCGCGTCGACCGCGGCCAGCGCGGTGACATGGGCGAAACCGGCGGCCTTCGCCGAAGCCTCGAGGGCTTTGCCGGCTTCCTTGCTCGCGGCGTCCGCCTCGGACATCGCGGTCTTCGCGAGCTTCTGCGCCTCGTCGGCCAGTTCGACGGCTGTTTTGGCTTCCGACATCGCGTGCTCGGATGCCTTGATGGCGTCGGCGACGGCGCTGGTGGCGGTCTTGACCGCGGCGTCGGCCCGTAGCTTGGCGGCCTGGGCGGCGTCCGCGTTCGAACGGGCCCGCTTGGCGGCCGCTTCGGCGCGAGTGGCCGCGGCGTCCGCCTCGGCGGCGGCCTGCGATGCGGCATCCGCCGCCGACCGCGCCCTACCCGCAGCCGCCTCGGCGTCGTCCGCATGCCGGTCGGCTTCGTTGGCAGCGGTGCGGGCGGCGGTTGCCGCTTCGCCCGCTTCCAGAGAGTCGGCGTAGGCGTCCTTGGCGTCGGCCTTGGCGCGTGCGACATCGGCCTTCTGCTCGGCGTCCCAGGCGTCGTCCCGCTTGGCCTTGGCGTTGTCGCGGGCGTTGACCGCGTCGTTCTTGCGGGCGACGGCGGTGGCTTCGGCGGCTTCGGCTTTTTCCTTCGCGTCCTGGGCGTTCGCCGCTTCGGCCTGCGCGGTCTGCTTGTGCTGGTTGGCCTCGGCCTGCTTGGCCGCTGCGGTCTCCTTCTCCGCCTTGGCGGTCTTCTCCTCGGCCTCGGCCGCGAGCCGCTTGGCGTGCGCGTCGGCGGCAGCGGCCTTCGCGTCCGCCTCCGCCTTCAGGGCGACGGCGAGCTTCGCCTCTGCCGTCTCCTTGTCCTTCTTCGCGTTGTCCCGGTGCAGCTTCGCCGCATCGGCCGCCGCCTTCGCCTGCAACTCTGCCTTGCGCGCGGCCTCCTTACGGAACTCCGCGTTGACCTGCGCCGCCTGCGCCAGCGCGCGCTGCGCGATCGTCTCACTGTCACCGGCCGAGGCACGGGTGGCCGCCTCGGCGGTCTCGCCGGCCTTCACCATCGCCGTCAGCGCGGCCACAATGCCCTTGGTGACCTGCGCCTTCTGCTGGCCCACCAGCAGACCACGACCCCGCGGAGAACCAGCCGCATCCGCGATCGAGTACGCCGCCTGCTCCGCCGCATCCGACGCCGTAGCCGACTTCTTCGCGTTCTCCAACTGCAGCTTCAGTGCCGCAAGCTGCTTCTTCGCCGCCGCCTGGGTGTCGGTGACACCCTTCTTCGCCTTGTCGAACTGCGCCTTGTCCGGATACGACAGGCTGTCCGTGCCCTTGTGACCGGACGGCTTGATCAGGAACTTCTGCGCACTGGCGTCCTTGCAGTCCCACAACCGCGCGTCCGTGCTCTTCGTGAACGCGCTCAGATCCAGACACTTACCCGTAGTGACGCTCTTCAGCGGCGAAGTGGCGCGGACATCACCCTTCCACGACTGCCCCTTGGTGCTGTAGCAGTCCGTGATCTGGATCTTCGTACCGTTCGCCGACGCGTTCTGGGCCACATCCAGGCACTTGAACGAACCCACGTTACGCAGGTGGAAGTCGTCCTCACTGCCCTCGATCGTCCACTGCTGCGCGGCACCGCCGTTGCAGGTGTAGATCTGGACCGGCGTGCCGTTGGTCTTCCCGCCGCCCTGGACGTCCAGGCAGTGGCCCTTGGCACCGGGCACCTCGACCGTCACATAGCTGTCGCCGATCCAGCCCAGACCACCCGCGGACCAGTAGTCCTGCCAGCGGGCCAGGCGGTCGGCGATCCAGGAGTGGCCGAGCATGTCGCCCAACGCCTTGGCACCCGAAGCGAGTGCCTTGGTGGCGTCCTTGTTCGCGGTCAGGACCTGGTTGCGCTGGACCGCCTGTGAGGCGACCTCCTTCTGCCACTCCTGCCCAGCCGTGATCGACAGGTCCCCCAGGACCTTGTTCGGATCCATCGGATCCCGCCACGCGCACGATGCGAACCGGGTCTTCAGGTCCTCGACCGCGATCCGGTACTCAGCCGACCCCGCAGCCGGGGCCGTACGTGGGAAACCACCCGAGCCGAGGAACATCCGGGCGTTGTCCGCACCCGTTGGCTCCAGAGACCACTCGGTCAGATGCTCGAACCCGTCATGCTCGGCCACGTCCCGGTTCCAGTGGGGATTGTTCGCGGCCGAAGGGTCCTTGCCGTACAGCGGCCCGCCGAGATCCTTGACCGCTTTGACCGTCGCCTCGTCAGCCTTCGGCGTGGGGTCCTTGTAGAAATCGCTCTCGCTCTTCCAGAACCGATCGGCCACCCACTTGGTCAGACCGGTCTGCGAGTAGAAATCCTCTGTGCCGGTGCTCGCTGACGTACCTGGCGGCCAGTGGAAGTCCGCCACGGTGAAACCGGCCGGGGTCTCCAAACCGTCGAGCGGCTTCTTCCACGTCTCCCGCAGAGCATGGAGCGCGTCCAGCTCCTTGTTCGCGGCGTCCCGGTCCTTCGCGTACGCCTGCGCGAGCGGAGTGTCCTCCCAGTGCTTGCGGTCGGCCAACTCATGCAGCTTGTCCTGAGGCTGGTTCAAACCGTCCTGCGCGGTCGCCGCCATCGACGGCCCACCCAGACGCAGCACATCCGACATCAGGCACTGGTCCTGCCGCAGTTCCTCTGCGGGAGTCTCCTCATACCAGTCGTAGTCATTGCCCACCAGGTCCATCCGGTCCCCGGCATTCCGACTGAGCACATCGGGCTGGACCGCCACACCGCCAAGGACAGCCAGAGCTGCGACAGACGTGATGGCCGTGGTGAGAGCGGACGATGATCGTTTTCTGGGGCTGAACAACCCCGGTCTGAAACGCAAAAGGGGCTCCTTGACTGCGTAGGTGGGCAGGCAGGGGTGACCGCCACAACAGGCGGTAGAGGTAATGAGGTGCGGGTCAGTCAACCGTTCCGACGCAGACACGGGACAGGCAGCCGGCGCCGGCTACTGCGGTGTTTCCCATGAGCCGGTATCGCGGCATGACGATGCGTCCCTCCCCCGTGGCAGCACAGTTCCCCCAGCTGCCGAATGACACGCGCCCCACGGCGGGACGGTCGTACTCCCCTCCTGGACGCGCGACGCCTACCTTAACCGTGTGGCTGATGTGAAAGAAGGGTGCAGAGGGGGTTGATGTTCCGTCAAAAGCTAGTCAGACGCCTGCACATGAGCGGGGCGACGTCGCAGCCAGGTACTGGTCCCGAGCCTCGTTGGTCGCCTCCGAGGTCGGCCGGTCGCCGGGGCTCCTGCACCACCGGCAGTCAGCCTGCGGGGTAGCGCTGCGATGACGGACCGTACGACGAGGGCGCTTGGCCAGGAGACACAGCGAGCTCTGGAGGAACAGACCAGCTTCCCGCGTACGCCGGAGCTGCCCGGGGGCCGTGTAGTTCACGGTGTCCTCCCAGGAGGCCGGCTCCCCGTCAGTGGAACGGGTCCGTATCGTCCCAGCCCGGCACCGTCGGCAGCACCACTTCCGCGACACGGAGCAGCACCTCGTCGTCGGGCACCGAGCCGTCCTTGCGCCACACGGTGATGTCGATGGAGCCGCCGCTGTCCTTCGCGTCCTGCGCAACGCTGAGCACGCGGGCGGGCAGGTTGGGCCCGCCGCCCTCGCTCTTGCCGCCGCCCAGGTTGAACCGGAGCTGGATGACCTGGGTCGAATGGAGGACAGCGGGGCGGCCCAGGAATTTCCGGTGCTGGGCGTTGCTCATCAGGAATGAACCGGATCCGGCCACCGGGTCACCGTCGTAGGTGGCGGACAGATTCACGGTGTAGGTGTCGAATTCGACCTCGCCCTCGGGGGTGGCGATCTCCCCGACGGAGCTGTCGCTGCCGTTCGCCTTCTTCGGGGTTTCACCGGGCGTGCCCAGCAGCGCGGCGAGGTCGGGGCGGTTCAGAGTCAGGCAGAGCTGATCCCCGGTAAGACGGGGCGAGGACTTCCCGGCCTTCGCCTCCGGGCAGGAGCCGGGCGAATACGCCGACTTGCTGTCCGAGGACGATGCCTGCTGGAACAGCACCAGACCGGCGGCGAGAGCCCCCGCCACAACCAGGGCCGCGATGGCCTGGCCCCATTCGCTCGTGCCCTTCGCGCCCTTGGCATCCCCCTGGCCGTTCGAGCCCTGTGTACCGCTCTGCGTGCCCTGCGCGGGCGCGCCTATATCCCCTGCCATGTCCCCCACTCACCGTGATCCCCCGACAAATGCCAGGTGACCGTAACTCGTGATCATCCGGTGGACAACGAAAATCCGATCTCATTCCGGTGCCAATCCGGACGGTCTTCCGTGATCACACCGGTCTGTCCCGGCAGTGATCACGCGTGCGAGAATGCCAACTCTTTGACAATGACTACCGGTTCGGGGGCGGAGCGGTCGATGGAGGCGTTGGACGCGCAGGACCCGCGCACAGTGGGTGGCTACCGCGTGCTGGGACGGCTCGGCGAAGGCGGCATGGGCCGGGTCTACTTCGCCCGCAACACGGGCGGTCGCTCCGTCGCACTCAAGCTGATCCACGGCGACATGGCGTCGGTCCCCGGTTTCCGCGACCGCTTCCGGCGCGAGGTGGAGGCGGTCCGCAGCGTCAGCGGGACGGGCACGGTGCCGGTGGTGGACGCCGGGGTGGACGAACGACGCCCCTGGTACGCGTCCGAGTATGTGCCGGGACCCTCCCTCCAGCATGCCGTGAACACATACGGGCCGCTGCCGGGCGACGCGCTGTGGCGGTTCGCCGCCGATCTCGCCGAGACCCTGGAGCACGTACACGGAAAGGGCCTCGTCCACCGCGACCTCAAACCCTCCAACGTGCTGCTGGCCACCGCACGTCCCCGGCTCATCGACTTCGGCATCGTGCATGTGGCCGTGGACACGGCACTGACCGTCAGCGGTGCCCGTATCGGCACTCCGGCCTATATGTCGCCCGAGCAGGCTTACGGCGAGCAGGTCACGGCAGCCAGCGACATCTACAGCTACGGGCTGACACTGGCCTTCGCGGCCAGCGGCCAGGTCCCGCGGCGAGGCACCCTGGCCGGGCAACTCCCCGATGTCGAAGCTGCGTTGCTGGCCCTGATCCAGAGCTGCCTGGATCCGGAGTCTG
This sequence comes from Streptomyces sp. NPDC127084, assembly GCF_042724175.1. Classification (NCBI taxonomy): domain Bacteria; kingdom Bacillati; phylum Actinomycetota; class Actinomycetes; order Kitasatosporales; family Streptomycetaceae; genus Streptomyces; species Streptomyces sp. NPDC127084. Next base: position 152,360 of record NZ_JBHXFA010000001.1, on the reverse strand, counting down.
GCCGCAGGCCGACCGCCGCCCAACTCAGCGTGCAGGCACGGTCCCAGGACCCCACGGCAGACACCTGGCTGCCCGCTCCCGTGGCGTCCCTGATCGCCCGGACCTCCGAGGAACTGCTCAATCTGGAGGCGCGGGACGACCAGGAGGCCCGGGCGGCGCACCACTGGCCGCCCCGTACCGAGGCGGACCCGCAGGCCGAACGCTTCGGCTTCCACAACGCCTTCACCCAGGGGCCGTACCAGACCCCTCCGCGGCCGAGCACCCCGCCCCCGCCGCAGCCTTCGACCCCACCGCCCACTCCTCCGCCGTCCACCCCTCCGCCTTACCTGGGGCAGCAGGGGTGGCAGGGCCAGCAGCCATGGGGGTGGCCGGGCCGGCAGAGTACGCAGGGGTGGCCGAGCACGCAGGGTGCGCGCGGGCGGCAAGGCCAGCAGGTTCAGCAGGGCTGGCAAGGTACGGGCAGCAAGCCCGTGCCCGGGCACTGGGTCCACGAGGGTTTCCTCGGTCGGCCGCTGATCGGACTGGCCTGCCTCGGCCCCCTCGGATTCAACACCGTCCTGGCGGTGCTGACCCTGCCCACCTTCATGACCTGGGTGCGACTGCTCGCGACGACCGGGCTGTTGCTCATGGCCTGCTGGCTGACATCGCAGCGCAGTCGGCACGATCGATTGCGATGGTTCAAACTCAACCAGGCCTACTGGCTGGTACTGGGCGTCTTCACCATCCAGGGATTGGTCTCGACCGCCGGGTTCAGCGACAAGCTGACTCTGGCCGCAGCCATGGAAGGCCGTGGGACGTCGTTCCTCGAGGGCGCGGCAGGGGCCTTGGTCGATGTCCTGAACCTGCCCGTCCTCATCGGCGCGCTCGGCCTCATCTATGTGGTGCCGAGTGTGATCGGGCGCTTCATCCGAGCCGGTAGATGACGATGGGCAGCGTTCGCAGAGCTAACCGAGGAACACGGGATTCGTGAACGCCGCAAGCGGTCCAGGGAAGCCCGGGATCGGCACCACCGGCGGATGACGTACCTCGGCCCGTACGTACGCCGCGTACGCCGCCGTCGTACGCCACTCCACACTGCCGGCCCCGCTCCCGGGCAGTGTGCCGGTGTGCAGCACACCCTGGTCGGTGACGAACCGGACCGTGCCTCCGGGAGGGCCGCCTGTCACCTCCATCCGGACCGACACCGGGTCGTCGGCGTCGCCGCCGGTCCGCAGCCGCTCACCGATGCCCGCGCGGCGGCCCCGCCCGCCCACCGCACCGAAGGACAGCGAGACGGCCGACGACTCGGCCACATACGAACGCCCCGCGCGGATACCGTCGAGGATCGCCTCGCGGGACAGGTCGTCGGCGAGTACGACGGTCTGCGGGGTGCCCACCGCGTCCGGGGCGCGATGGGCGTCGCTGCTGCCCATCGCCGGAGTCCAGCGCGCCCTGCCCGCTGATCGGGCCGGGGCCACCAGGGTGCTGTCCCAGTCCATCAGCGACACCTCGTCGTCCGGGGTGTACGGACCGTTCCACACCTCGATCGCGTCCGCCTCGCCGAAGCCGAACTTCCAGGCACAGCCGATGCAGTTGGAGTGCGGATGGGCGGGGACGACCAATCCGCCCGCGCGCCGGATCTCGCGTGCGTAGTGCCCGAACCGGTTGTCGCGGGCACGGTAGCGCCAGTCGGTGAACGTGCCCGGTTCGGTGCCGATCGCCACGACGTGCCCGTTGCGGGTGGTGACCTCCTCGCCCAGGAGTACGAGCAGGTCGTCACCCGCCGCATCGGCCCAAGCCCCGTGCCCGGCATGCGTGTTGTGCTCACTGCTGTTGATGAAGTCAAGCCCGGCGGCGCGGGCGAGAGCGGCGATCTCGGCGGGGGTGCGGCGCCCGTCCGAGTACCAGGAGTGCAGATGGCAGTCCCCCCGGTACCAGGCCCGCCCCCGCCCCCTGGCACGCTCGGGCGGGTACACCGGCCTCGGGGTCCTGGACGTGGGCCCGTACGTCAGCGTGACGGTCACCTCGTACGCGAGGCCCTGCGGTGCGACGGTGTAAGGGCCCAGCGCGATATGCCAGGTGCCGGCGCGCACAGGCCCGGCGACATAGCCGGGCGTCGCCTCGTCGCCCTGGATGAAGAACTCCGTGCGCGCCCCACCCGACCAGCCCCGGAACCCCTCGCCGCCGAGCTCCGTACCCCGCTCGTCGAAGATGCCGATGTCCAGCGCGTTGCCCTGCGTGCCGGGCGGGACCTGCGGCCTGTCGTACGTGTACGCCACACGGATCCCGCACACCCCGCGCGGGACCTCCACGGGCAGGTACACGAAGTCCGGCGACCCGGGCGGCAGAGTGCCCCGCACCACCTCGGTGGCGGTGCCGCCAGGGCCCTGCGGCGCTGCTTCCGCGAAGCTCACACCGCCCAAGGTAAGCGCGGCGGCGGCTCCCGTCACGAACAGTCCGCGTCTGCTGAACGAGTGCGTCGAGTCGGTCGAGTGGCACATACCGTCTGCTCCCCGGGTCGGTTGCGCGCTACCAACCTCCTACCGAGACGCGAACGCGAGGGCAAGGGCATATCGCGGCGCTCTCGAATCCGGGCCCCGTACGGCATACCTTGGGCTGCCGAGCCCGCTGGACCCGCTGAACCGCCGAGCTGACGGAGGACGCGCATGCGTATCTCGACCACGATCTTCCTCACGGACGAGACGATCACGCCGGTACGCCTGGCACGGGAGCTGGAGGAACGCGGCTTCGCCGGGCTGTATCTGCCCGAGCACACGCACATCCCCGTGGAACGCACCACCCCGGCCCCGATGGGCGGCGAACTCCCGCACGAGTACGGCCGCACCCTGGACCCCTTCGTCGCCCTCGGCCAGGCCGCCGCCGTCACCACGACACTGGGCCTCGGCACGGGCGTCACCCTCGTCGCCCAGCACGACCCGATCGCCCTCGCCAAGCAGATCGCGACCCTGGACCACCTCAGCGGCGGCCGGTTCACCCTCGGTGTCGGCTTCGGCTGGAACAGGGAGGAGGCCGCCGACCACGGCGTCGAATGGCGGACGCGCCGCGAACTCGGCCGCGACCGGATGCATCTGATGCGCGCGTTGTGGGCGGACCACCCCACCGCGTACGAGGGCGAACGGGCGTCGGTCCGCGCCTCGTACGCCCACCCCAAGCCCCACTCGGGCGGCGCCCCGCGCACCCTGGTGGGCGGCGGCGCGGGCCCGAAGCTCTTCGCCCATATCGCCGACTACGCGGACGGCTGGCTGCCGATCGGCGGTCGCGGCCTCTCGGAGTCGGTCCCGGTGCTCCGCGAGACCTGGGAGAAGGCGGGCCGCGATCCGGAGACCCTCCAGATCGTTCCTTACGCGGTGCTGCCGTCGGCGGGGAAGCTGGAGTACTACGCGGAGCTGGGCTGCGAGGAGGTCGTGCTGCAACTGCCGCCGGAGGGGGAGGGGAAGGTCCTGAAGGTGCTGGACGCCTACGCCGCGTATCTCGGGTAGAGCCCGGGGGGGGGGCGGGGGGGGGCGCGCCGCGGCGGGGCGGGCCCACGGGCCCGGCCCCCCGCGCGCCCGCGC